>NZ_AFUJ01000041.1:0-28109 GCF_000221605.1 Veillonella sp. oral taxon 780 str. F0422
GTTATCTGAAAATAGATAGGATGCAAATGCTCGGGCCATATCAGGTTTTTCCGCAATAATAAGGCGCTTCATTTTAGAGTCTCCTTTTTAATTAATATATCAATAATGATATAAAATAATTGACAAATTTTTATATTTTTAATAAAATTTCAATATAAATAGCTTAGTTATTGGATTTTAAAATATATTATATTGTTATATGGTGAGGGTTAGATAATGGACGTAAAAGATACAATTGGTACACGTATTCGGCAAGTTCGGATTGCATTTAATATGAAGCAAAAAGACTTTGCGAAAGAATTTAATATGTTTCAACCAAATTTATCAGATGTAGAAGGAGGGCGCAGACCTCCTTCACTGGAACTGCTTGTTTCACTAGCTAAACTTGGCGTAGATATGAAGTGGTTATTGCTGGGGAATGCTGATACTTCCAGTATGATGGTGGATCAACGACCTATAAACACAATGTCACTACTAGAATTAAAACGTGTTCAAATTCAACAAATGTTAACAGAGTTTGAAATGGACGAATTGTTAGTATTAGAAAATTTACTCTCTTTAATCAATAAGAAAAAAGAGAGTAAGTAATTCTATAAATCTGGCATCCCAATTGCTTTAGTTTGAACGGGTAAATCTTTCTTGTGCATTTCTGTAAATTCATTAGGATGATATGGATCAACTGTAATAGTTTGCATATGAACACTAGCTTTTTCATCTTCAAATCGTTCTGTTTGTCGTTCCAACTGATCTTTTTCCAATTTTTGGATTAATTGGGCTGCTTTATACTGGATGTATTCGCCTTTTTGAAAACCTTGCAAGGCTTCTAATACATGTGCTTTTTGCCCCTCTCCACGAATACCAGGTGTATCGTTGGAGAGGGTTTTTGTCATTGCATCCTGTGAATAGGTAATGGATGAATTAAGCCTTGTGGATAGACTAAATAGATTGTTGTTATTTGTTTCTCTTTCACCAATAACAAGCCTTGGAAACATATTGTCAGTCATTACATCTGCACCATATGTATTATTAGCACCATAGGATGTATAAGTACCTGCTTTATCAGGATTTCCCATGATTCCATCAAGATTAGGTAATTTAAACGTAGATAAAGAGGCAGTGAGATAACTAAGTTTTGCCCCCATATTTTTTAAGTTGAGATTTTTTAGTTGGTCTACCATATTTTTAAAAACTAAACCTTGCTGGATCGTTTCACGTATACTATCTGCAAAGCGTTTTGCATCAAATACATGAGAGCCAGGGCGAATAGGGAGGCGATGACGACTAAACCAACCTGCATGTGCATCAGTAGAAATTAATGGAGCGATTACTAGAGTTGTTATCATGAAAGCAGATAAGATTTTTCTTCCTTTCATAATGTATTCCTCCTTATTTACTATTGCGATTAAATGTGATTAATTCACGAGATACTGTATTCAAATCTTTCTTAAACGTATTTAATTGAGATACTACTTTAAAACAAAATACAGAACACGTGATGGTGCTTAACAATAGAACAATTAAAAAGATTAGGAATAATAAATCAAATAACATTTCAAACTCTCCTTTCATAAAGATATTTCATTTAATTCAAATAAACTTAAGAACCTATTAATATACTTAAAGTCTAAGAGTAAAACAATTTTACCAATTTCATAGTGATTATCAATGGGTCCTAAATAACGGCTATCAAATGAACCAACAGGTGGATTGATATATAGTTTTGAACCTTCTGGTACGGTATAGGTTCCATTAGGAATATGAGGTAATGTAGGATTAGGGTTAATCACGTAAGAAATATACATCTTATAACTAGAATCCTTTTCTGAATCAAAAGGATGTAGTGAATATTTTTCAAACTGTACTGGATCCTTTTCGTGAATTTTAATTTCTGTAGGCTCAATTGTAAAAGTGTCACCTGGTAAAGCCCGAACCATCTTAATAAGTTGTTTTCCTTCTGGCTCGATACGTCCATTATCTAAATAAATGGAATGTGGTAATCGTACTACAGTATAATCTCCATACATTGCTTGACCAGGAACACGTATATAAACTCCATGAGGTGCGCTATCTGATACGTTAAAAAATAAGACTGGAAAGAAGCTAATCATAATAGCTATGACTAAAATACTTATTAGACCCAAAAAACCACCCATAATAGCCTTTTGATGCTCGTTTTGAGGTCTAGGTATCATAATATACTTAGGTCTAACTAAACGCTCCCAAAAGGTCCTTTTTTTTGATTTTTTGAATGGTTTTAAAGTGGTGCTGGATTTGTTTTTAAAATTAGGAAACTTACGGTAGTTCAATTTGACCTCCTAAATGTTTCATTAATTTTTCTGGAACTTTTAAAATTAATAGTGCTAATGCAATTAAAATTGTACAGAAGGTTAAGAATGTAACTAGCTGTTCTGTAGTAATTTTATGAGGATTTTTGTGACCTGTGCTACTATACAATTTAGAGAAGTCACGTCCAGTGATTGCTGCATAGTTGGCAAGAACTTCAGAAGTATATGATTCTGTTAAACTGCCATAATAATAGCCAATAGCTTTTATAGTATCTCCATCCGCAAAGTCTAGTTTTGATTTAAAAATAGCAATTCCTGCCCGTATATTTTGGCGAGGATCAGATTGATAGCCAGGGTATGCTTCATCAATATGAACTTGGTTGCCGTTTTCATCAATTCCATCTTGTCCAGGCATTGTTTGCATAATACCTTGTGCACCAGACCCTTCCCAATTGGGGGTCATATGGATACCATCAATGGTATCACCGCCAGACTCATGCATGGCAATGGCTAAAATAACCGCTGGATCTACACCAAATCTTGCAGCTTCTTCATAAATCATTCCCACATAACCACCACTTGACGTGTCTGTAGGAACCCCAGTAGTTGTTTCTGTAGCGCTAACTGTAGCGGAAAACATTTCAGTTACCGTTACATCTTTTACCGCAATAGTAGTTAAACCTACTAGTACTGAAATTAGCATCAGTTTGATAGTGCTAGAAGTTAAATGGCCAACGAATCCTTCTGGAATAAATTTAGACCAGTGTAGTATTCCAAATGGAACGGTAATGATACTAAGGGCACCACTAATATAGAACTCTAAGTAACAAATCATAATATATAATGCTACCAGGATGAATATCCCTATAACTAAGAAGGTTAGGATATAAATGGGTAAAATCGTACCGATATTACTAATAAAATCTCTAGCTCCAAAGGAGGCAATCTTATTGAGTGCGGGATTAAGTAGATTTACTGCTTTTTGTAATAACAATTGTGGTTGACTGACATCGTTTAAAAAGTTAGCATTAGTACCTGCATAAGATGTACCAACTAAGGTGATAAACCCTTTAAATATAGTGTTGACTATATCTTTCCAGTGATTAACTAAGAATATAAATATTCCTAGTTTGACTAATTTAGAAAGCATCGTCATCAGATCTAGCTCAAATCCAGATAAGATGATTAGAAATACTATATCTGTTGCGAATAGAATGATTAAAAGTGCAAGAGCATAGGTGTGGATATTATCATAGGCTTTAGAGGCAAAGCCCTGGAATTTTACCATAGTATCATTGATCGAATTGCCAATACCCATTAGGGCTTGCACGTTCCAAGGTATTCCTGTGTCATGTTCGCCTGAACCGTTGTAGTCCTTAGAATATACATTCCCAGAAAGATCCATTCCTAATGATTTTAAAAATTCACCAACGTACTCAGAACCGCCACCATATGTTTCACCATTAGGATGGTATTCAATATGAGCATGTGGGCCATCAGCAACTTTAGGATCAAATCCATGAACGACCCCAATAATATCGCCTTCTTTTACAGGGACCCGTTCACCAGTAAGACCACCATTCATATAGTTGGAATCATCGCCTAAATCACCGAATAGTAAGGATTGATTTTTGTAAGGTGTATTTTCACCAAACCAGAATATGATGTGGGCTTCACCAAATCCACCCCCTACGTCATGAAGGACATATCCATCAGCAGGTGCATGAATATATGTATCATCAATGCCAATATCTAAGCCATAGTGAAAATCACTTGCACCAACATCAATACTTCTGGGACCATATCCAGATGTGATTGGACCACCTTTAAAAGGAGGTGTGATAGCAAAAACAGATATGGACGAACATAAGAGAAGTAGACTTATGCACAACAATTTTAATAATTGTTTCATGCTAAGCACCCCCTTTCATAATTAATTAGATTTTGGCTTATCTGTTTCATTTGTTGTAGGTTTAGGCGGATTAGTTGGTGTAGATGAATATGTGCTAGTAGAAGAACTATACGGAGTAGAGGTTGGCATTTCATACTGTTTATCTTTTAAATTATCAAGTCTGGTGTTAACAGAAGTTTCTACATCATTGTATCGTTCCTGTGCTTTTTGTGATAACGGAACGTTTTGCGTATTAGTCATACCCATACCCATACCAGTGTTACGTTGTTCATCAGTTTGTCGTTTCCAAGTACCATTTTCGATGGCATTTCCAGCTCGTAATAACTCATTTGTTTTATCGGCTCCTCGTAGTACAGAGGCGCCAGCTTTTGCTTTGGCCATACCAAGCATATTCTTTCCAAACTGAGCTGAAGAAGACCTAAAGGTATCCCATTTATTAACGCCTTGTACTCGTGAAGCAGCAGCTACAGCAGCTACGCCACCAATTGCTGCACCAGTACTAGAAAGTGCTTTTCCTGGTGCTGATGCTACGGAACTAGCAACACCATTGCCACTCATAGAAGGTTGGCCATTTAGCATGCCAGAGATAATGGTAGGAACTTTATATACGATATATCCAAGTGCCAAATATACCATTGATTGAACTAACATGCCCGATAAATTAGCAGTAGATATTTTTGAATAGGTGACACTAGTAGTTGTTATTAAGCCAATTAAGAAATAGATAATCATCATTTTTACACCATAATTGATTACCGTAGATACACAACGTTGAAACAAAAATGATGTTTGCTTCATTGCTGCAAATGGAATGAGTATCACTAATAATGAAGCGAAGATGTTAAACTCAATAATGACCATCATAACTTCCATAGCCATTAAAAAGAAAGAGAATAGAACTGCAATAGTAGCCATTATACATCCAAATAAGGTTGATAAACCTCCAGCTGTGAATATAGATATTTTTTCCATTGCTGTCCAAACATCAGTGAGAACTGTTAGAGAATATCCCATTATATTTGCTGGTGTTGTGATTTTATCAATCTCAATAGCAGTACCAGCAGCTATAAATCCCCATTGCTGAAATGAACGTATAATGATGCTATTGATTTCAGGCATATGCTGTATAATAAATAAAAGAATACCTACTTTAATAAGCTTAGAAATTAACTCCTGCATTCTCATAGAACCATTATAGATAGACCAAGAGAATACAATATCTAAGCCTACGAAAACAAGTAAAAGTGTGATAGAATAAGGGAGAAGATTAAGATAACCGATGACTGAGCTTTCTCGAAAAAAATCTATCATTTGATCGAGAGCTTTAAAGGCGGTTAAATCTGTTAAAAAATTTGGACTTGGAGCAGGGGTCATATATACCTCCAGAAAGGATTAACTATGAAACGGATGAAAATTTTACTGTTATTAGTTACTGCAATGTGTATTATGTTGTTAGCTGGTTGTGGAGAACAAGAGAAATATAATACGACTAAAAATGAAGTTCTTACACTTATGCAACAAGCTGAATCTATTGAGGTTCCTGATTTACAACCGTTAACAATGGAGCAAGCAAATCAAGCCTACGAAGATACAGTAAAAAAACATGAATCTGTGGATAAGCAAATCCAAGATAAATTAAAATTAATGGAAGAGTATGCTGTAAAAGAAACCACACTAAATAACGATTTAATAGCATTAAAACGCAATATACAAGAGAAAAATGATACGTGGAATAGAATAACTAAACAACAAATATATATAAAGAAAATGGCGGATGAAAGTGCTAAATCAACATTGGCGCCAGATCCATGGCAAACACTAGTTAAGAAACGAGCAGAACAACAAAAATAAATAATTACTATTAGAGGTCTAACCATAAGGTTGGACCTCTTTTATGTTTAATAAATACTGGTAAAATAAATGAATAATTATAGTCCAATCCAAGAAGAATGGCCTCTTTGTTTAATCAGTTTTACCCAAGGGTCTTCCCCTAAAGTGCTACTTGCAGCACTCTTAGATTCAGAATTTATTGCATTAATGTTAGCTTCAATTCTAGACTTTGTAGCAATCTCCTCGTTTTTCTTTTCTTGCAACTCTTGTGCCTCTTTCAATGCAGCTTGTTGACCAGTTAATGCAGATAGAATACTGTTGATGCCGTCAATTCTACCTTTTACGGCGCTAATTCTATTGCCAATTTGAGCAGATTGTTTGGCGCCAATGGCTTTGTCAGACATCTTAACTAGGTCGCCTAACTCTTTCGTTGCATCGGCCACCATTTGTGTATATTGATGATATTTTTGTAGGGTATCTATATTACTTTTAGAAAGTATGCTCCAGCCATTACGCTTGGATGCCTGGAGGGCATCTTGGTTGGCAGCAAGGTTTGTGGTAGTGCCAATTTCTGGGAAAGACTTGGAAAGAAGGTCTTTGATTTCATTAGTACTAAGACCGCCTTTTTCAGACCATCCTTCTTTACCAATTCCTTTATTTAAATCACCCAGGATACTTGTTTTACTATTAATCGTATCTGTAATTTTTTGTATACCACCATCAAATTTAGCAGTTAATTTATTCAACTGTTCTTCTGGCCATGATTTTAATTCCTGTAATTGTAATTGAATTTGTTGTGCAGTATTTGTTACTACTTTCACAGTTTCAGCCAAAGTTTTTGCTTGTTGCATAATGTTAGATGTATCTATTACAGGGATTTGTGCATGACTAGGAAGTGTAGACATACCTAACATAATGGATGTAGTGATGATTGATAATTTTATGCTTTTAGGGATATACATACATTCTCCTTTCTGGCTCCTACACGGTAGATAGTGTAAGAGCCACTTTATGTTAAGGTTGTATTTCTGTAAGTTAAGATAGAGTGCTGTATTGATGGTAAACGATTCTACCTTATTGAAAGACAAACGATTATCTAGATATACTCCGTTCACGACCTTTATCTTTAGTAATATCTTTAGGTGTGGACTTAGCATATACGATTGGTTTCATAGGAATAGTTTGTCTTGTGGATAACTGTTCCTTTGCTTTAGGAGAGAGACCTCCTTGAATAGTTTTATCTGTAGTCTTTTTAGGTTCAAATGGAGAGTTTTCTTCATTATATAAAGCATTTGGTGACCGTTTTTTGATGACCACAGGGGGATCATAGTGTGGTATAGTTGTTCCTTTAGGTAAGGTTTGTTCAGTGGTTGCATGGTCCTTAGTTTCTGGTACTATACTTTGATCCTTAGTGTTAGTAGTAGACTTATCAGGTAATGAGTCTAATACATCTTTACTTTCTGAGTATGCTATATAAGAGCCATAGGGGTGGACCTCATTAGTCGTATGACGTTGGTAGGCTAACCACTTTTTATGATAGGTTTCCGCCATTTTATCTGCTTGTTCTAAGTTTGCCTTCATATCTTCAGATAACATATTTTTGTCGATATACTCTTTATCGGCTAATCCTTTGACAATGCTTAGTCGAATAGAAGTTTCTAGGCTATCCATAAGGTTACTTTCAGAATAGCCCATAGTTTTGACAGATGTTTTTAATAACTCTTTATCCAGGTAAGGTTCTTTGTCTACGATGCTGGAGATGTTATATTCTTTTAGAACTTCCAATGGTGTTTTATCGGATTGCAAAGATTCTAAGAAGTTATGTCCAGGTAAATCGAAGGAAGAAACCATAGCTTTAATTGAGTTATCATAATCGGGGTCAGATTGTAACATAGCAGTAGTTAATGCTTTATGAAATATCTCTGGTTGATCTTCAAAGGTTGGCTTTGTAAATTCGCCTTCTTTTTCTAAACTGTTTGCAATGGCCAAGTAAATTTCAGCGGATGTATTACCTTGCTCTGCCAGGTTTTTGAGGTATTCTTTCATGTGATTTTTGACTAATTCCCCATCACCAATATCATAGCGACCTTCATCAATTTTATATTCACTAAGATTTTTTTCATCAAGCGCAGCATACATTGGTTTCATGTAGTAGGTTAAGTATGTTTTATAATAACCACGTTTATCAATGGCCCCTAATACATCATCTTTACTAAGGTCATTGGCCAATTCATTAAGCTGTTTACCAGTATATATTTCGCCTTTTTCACCATATGTATACTCATTGGCACCAGATAATTCAGCAATAGTCGTACCAAAGACATTAGCAGCGCCGCCTAAGTAGATAGTTCCAGGTTTATCATAATGGGCATCAGGATACTCTGTATCTTCGATGGCAATACCAAATCCATTTTCTAAGATTTTTTTACGATCTTCTAAGGATAAGGAGAGAACATCTTTAGGAGATTTAGGTAGTTCAATTTCGTCTTTAGAAGGAGCATGTTCTGCTTGATATTGTTGGTATAGTTCTTCTTTTAAATGCTTATCTAGCATATTTTCTTCAATGTATTGAACGGCTTTTTCTGCGTCTCGGATAGCATAGACGAATGCATTCGGATCACTAAGTAGTTGTTGTGACCAACCTTTGATGTAGGCTGCATTATTCTCTTGTTCGGCTCGTTCCAGGTTATAGGTTCCATGGAGTAATGCACTAGTAAACTCGGCGACTAATTCTTCACGAGCATAGGCCTCGCTACCTTTTCCTCCTTTTAGGTTTCGATGCAATCGGGAAGAGTGACCAGTGCTATGGCCAATCTCGTGTAGGGCAGTGGAGTATAAGAGTTCTGGAGCCTTCCAATTCTCTCTGGCCACAAGATGAATTTCGTCTTTGCTAGGGATATAATAGTTTTTATCTACCTGGTCAAAGTGAATAGGAGCTTCGGAGTTTTCCATGATATTTTCGATGAACTTATTACGTTGCTCTACTCGAACAATATCTTCCATCTCTTGCTCTAGTGGTGGAAACTTTTCAAATTGGGCTGCATTAAAGACTTTATAGTATTGATGCACCCAAAAAGTATTCCTGGATTCTTCTGAAACGTTATTAGAATTAGTGTTATCTGAAGAACGATTAGTAGGAATAGTTTTACCAGTTTCAGGATCTTTATAACATTCCTGGTGGAACTCAATGAGAGAGCCTTTGGAGCCTTTTTTAAGTACATAAATTGGATCTAGGCCTGCATCAATATATTTCTGGTTTTCTGCCTTCATTTGTGGAAATGTAACCCATCTAGGATCTGTCCAACCGTTTTCTAGTGATGCTGCCATTAAATGAATCATATTGGCTTTTGAATATCTCGTTTCAGAAATAGGATTATATTGTTTGCGAAACACATATCCTCTTTGCCATTCTGGTAAATTGGTGTTTTGAATCGCATTGACAAGAATTTCAGCTGTTCGTTTACGTTGTTCCAGGATAATTTCTTCAGCTGTCTTTTTTTCAGCTGGAGCTTCTGAAGTTTGATTTGTCTTGCTGCTATAGGTTCTAGTAATAGCCATGATAGACCTCCTAATTATTCAGCATCAGGTTGGTAATCTTCATTTAATAACTCAGGCATGTAATCTAAAATTGCATTGTCTGCTTCTTCAATTGTGAAAGGAAAATCCTGGTCATGGAGCAATTCACTGTTGCTATAGTAATTACTCACATCTTTTTTTTCTTTCATAGTAACCTCCTTATATTATTTAAAAATTAATTGGTTAGATTTGCCCTTATCTTCAGAAATAGATTTTTGATCTTTACTCTCTTTTTGAATGCTATTTTTATGGTGGTTATCTCTTAAATTTGACATTAGTATACCTTTAAAAGTTTGATACTCTTGCTTACTTAAGAGTTGTTGAGCAAGGTAAAGATTATCTGTATAGTTTGATAGATAGTAGGGTTTCAGTTCCTTGTAAGTATCTTGCGATGCAGGATACTCCAAGTCCTGATAATTAGCTACGCTAGTTAAATTTACTCTATCGTTTAATTGGTTAGTTTTTAAATTAATATAAATATCTTCTTCGCCATACTCCATATCTTTAAAGATAGCTTTAATATGTGGATAACATTTATCTTGTTTTTCCTCAGGTATAGACAGTGAGAAGTTATAAGTATCTGCTATATCTTCAATATCTCCATACGTCATTACACCAATAGGTGCCTTTTCAGGATTAAAGTTAGTAGGTAGGTGAGACGTATTAAAATCTTGGCCAAACTCTTGAAGATAATATTTCTGATACTGAATTAATGGCTCAATATCCATATTATTAGAAGCTGCTAACTTTTTTAGCTCATCATAATGATCTAGGTAATCATAGACACCTTGTTCTACATTGGCATTGAATGGAAGATATACATCGGTTTCATCGCTGAGTACTTTAAAATCAGAAATAGAAGGTTCAAATGACATCTTTTCATCTATATGGTCCATTGTGGCGGTTTCAATACTTTCTTGTGAAACACCAGTATTTTGGAGTGTAGCAATAGCATCAATTAAATCATAGGTAAATGCTTGGTCCTCGATTGTAATCTGCTTTTTGTTTTCAATATTTTCAATGAAGTATTCTGCCATACTATAAGTAGATTCATGTTTAATACCATTACCATTGATTTCACCCCAAAACTCTTGGTCAATAGCATGTGTAGTTCTAGTCTTTTCATCAAGTTCATTATCGTAATCGCCATTTGCGAGCTTTTGATTGGTAGTAATATACTTTCCATCATCATCCTCAAAGGCCAATAGTTTAACATCTTTTAGTGTCTTATCACTAGAAGCCTGATCTATTGCGCCTTTAGTTGCTTCTACAACGGATGAAACATCATAATCGTATTTATGGACTAGTTTATGTACATCTTCATATAAATCTCTGGTAAATTCAGTATTGTTTCCAAGGCCAATTTGCTTTCTCTCTTCCAGGGCAGAAAGAATAGAGAGAGTAGCCAGGTAACTAGTTTCGTTATTAAAAGATTGGTTATTTATAGTTCCTACAAAGGATTGATGGATATTTTTTTCCATAGTCAACCTCCAATGTGAGAGAGTGTAATATTCAAGTGCTGTAGAAATAGAATATGACTATTTAAGGCCTTTAAAAAGCATCTGAGCGTACTCATATCGAGTAAGCTGCTTGTCGCCTTTAAATTCACCATCAGGATAACCATCTAACACATCATTACCGTGTAATGTTTCAACTGCTTCTTTCGCCCAATGATCATTTGGAACATCAGGGAAGGAAGTTCGTTTAGCTGAAAGTCTAGTAGATAATTTAGATAATTGTTCTTTTAATTGATTTAACTCATTTTCTAGTTTGTCATTTTTATTGCGAAGGGCTTCAAAGTCATTTTGACTAACTTTCTTGTGACTAGAGCCAGAACCAATTTTAAAGGATAAACCAGCGTTCCAAGCACGATCATTAGAATTGATGGTACTTGCTAAGGAAAGCATAATATTTTCGTTTGGTCGTACAAATCCACCGAATGCGGTTGCTTTCGATCCGTTATATTGGCCATGCGAAACAGCAAAGGATACTTTATTTGCTTCATCGTAATCTAATGGATGTAACGCAGCTAATGCGGAAGCAGTAGCTGTCCCCACATTAACAGCTTTGGTTAATTTTTGATTCAATCCTTGAGTCTGTGATTGTAGGGTATCCATATTCACAACCGAATTAGGATCATTAGGATTTGTGATAACGCCAGTGATTTCTCGTAGAATGCTATTTCCATTCTTATCTGTACCGCTGAAATCAATCTGATTAGCAGTACCAGATTTATCCACGGTAACTACTTTTCCATCTGTTTGTACTAACCCTTTTGGTGTGTATTTATGAATAGCTTCATATACGGATTTTCCAGTAACAAGTCCATTAGAAGAATCACCTTGGCCAACAGTACCAACGCCTAATTTAGATGTCCATTCTTTAACGTTTTCATTCGTCAAATTAGAAGCATTTATATTGGCTTTACCATTAAGTTTTGTCTTGATGCCGCTATTAATATTAGATGTGGCTGTATTTACTGCGTTCGTGATAGCAGTATTGACTGTTCCACCAGTCACTAAACCTTTATCTCCAGCAGCCACTGAACCAGTGCCTAATTTTTCACTCCATTTTTTAGCATCGTCCGAAGTGATGTTGGAAGCATCCTTATTAGCTTTAGAAGTGAGAGTAGAAGGATCAATTTGAACATTAGCTAATGCAGCATGTAAGGTATCACCAGTAACAAGTCCAGTATTACCAGCTGCATTCTTTCCAGTACCTAACGCAGCTTGCCAAGCCGTTTTATTAATTGCTCCGTCTTTTGCTTCAGATACTTTCCACAATTGATTACCGTTAATGGCTTCTTTAGAATTTTCAGCAATTGTACCATCCGTTACATTCACTAACTTTCTAGTAGAAGTATTAGAGCCAATGGATACTACATTATCTTCAGTGGCTACACTATCCTTGCCAAGAATAACAGAGTTATTCGCTTTAGTAGTTACGTTAGATCCCAATACAAAGGTATTTGTACCTACTGTATGTGTAGTAGTGGAATTACCAATGGTATTGTTATTACCGAATGCGTAGGAGTTATCTCCATAAATCGTATTCGGGTCGCCAAAAGTCCCCGAATTATTACCGATTACAATATGGCCAACACCTACTGCAATAGATTTAGTACCAGTTACGGCAGAACCTTTACCAATAGAAATAGAATTTTCACCAGTGACAATAGAGCCAGTACCGATGGCAATGGAATTAGAGCCTGTTGATAAGGAATTAGTGCCAATAGCCATCGCATTTTCCCCTACGTTTGATAAATCATGTAGGGTCAAAGCATTTTTAAGAGCCGTCAAACGTTCCTGATTTTGTTGCAACTCTTGGGATTTAGCCGTCAATTGTTTCATTAATGTTTCATATTGCTCCATATACAACAAATCTGAAGCGTTGGGATTGATAGATTCCCAATTTGTTTTAGCTTGATCAGCAGAGGCTTTTAAAGCTGCAATTTGTTTTTCTTTTTCCGCAACCGCATTTTTATTAATTTGAAGAGCAGTTTCAAGGTCAGAAGTAAGTTTGTTTGTTGTAATTTTATTATTTTCTAAAACATCTGTGATGTTTTCTTTTTCCAATTTTCATAGTTGTTACTCAATTCTTTATTAATTAAAGTATTTAAATCATATGAAGCAGCAATAGCATTGTATTCTTTTATTGCAATATTTTTTTATCTAACCAAACTGTATTATGCGTATCTTCGTATTGTTTTTGATAATATGTTATTTCATAGGCCTTAACCTCATAATCTATTTTTTTATCCATTTCTAAAAACAATTTATTTTTGAGGTCAGTTGTTAATAAAGGGTTGTTATTAGCATTAAAATACTCTCTAAAAGATTGCTTATATTTAGCAGATTCTTCTATTACACTATCCCATTCATCCTTAGTTGATAAATCTGTATTGATATGTTTAAAAACTATATCTTTACTTGGTTTGTTAGTTAAGCCATTATATGAATCAAAAGCATCTTTATTAAATTGGTTCATTACTTGAATATTTGGATGTGACATATAAATCAATGTCCCTTTTACATTTAACAATCCAGAATTTATATCTGTACTATTAAAAATATATGGATTAATTACTGTCATGTTTAAACTAGTATCATTTAAATGAGCATTATTCCAAATAGGTTCATTATTTTTGTTAAAAAAGCCAATTGGATCAGATTTAGCTTGACGAGCTTGATTAGCACGTAAATCCCCAGAAGCCTTATAGTATGACTTAATATATTCTTTATAGAAACTATCTAAAGGTAAATCCAAGGTACTACCTTCTTCGGTCATACGCTTTAAATTAGTAGCAGCTTCTGTCAATCCTGAAGCAGAGGTAATATCAACATTACCAATGCGATTAACTGCACCTAAACGATTGTTTAAATCATCTAGTTTAGCTTGAGCATTACGCAAAAATTCAGCAGAATTAGCGACTTCCGTATCATAAGTGTTTTTCTTTTCTAAATAACTTTGATGTGCTTTTTCCTTGGCAAGTCGAACTTGCTTAACACGTTCACCAGCTTCAATCGTCTTAGCTTGTTCAGAACGGATTTTTTGGATTTCGTTGGACAAATTAGTTACATTATTCTGAGCAGTAGAGATTTCAGCTAATCTCTGTCTATTTTCATTTAATTTACCAGTAATGGTATCCTTTGTTTCGTTGCCACCAGTGGCAACAGCATTATTACCTACCGCAAGTGATCCAGTACCAGTCGCAATAGACCCGTTACC
Organism: Veillonella sp. oral taxon 780 str. F0422; assembly: GCF_000221605.1. Lineage (NCBI taxonomy): Bacteria > Bacillati > Bacillota > Negativicutes > Veillonellales > Veillonellaceae > Veillonella > Veillonella sp. oral taxon 780. Next base: position 14,332 of record NZ_AFUJ01000041.1, read on the forward strand.
TCTAGCTCTTGAATTATTACCTAATTCAAGCCCAGAGTCCTCTTTAATATTGTTGATGGTGATATCATAGAAGTTATTAGTTACACCATCCTCTGTAGTTGTAGTAGTAGCAGGATCTGTTGCATAACCAATATGACCTGCACAAGCAAGTGCTACTAACGTTGAAAGTGCTAATTGTTTCTTCTTAAAATTTTTCATTATAAATCCTTTTTCAAAATTCATTTAAAATCTTAAAAATCTTTTTTGTTTCATTTGTTCCGAGTATTCTTTTTATACATTTACAGATTTCTAATGACAGTTCTTTTTCTAGTTTTAAATTCTCAGAAGCTATATTTTTTGTATTATAAATAAACTCATTGCCTAATAATTGATCTATACTGACGTTTAATAAGTATGAAATTTTACATAATACATCATATTTGGGTTCACGATTGTTGCTTTCATAGCTAACATATGTAGGGTATGGAACTTCAAGTACTTTTGCAAACTCTTTAGCAGTCATATAACCCGCTAGTAATCTGTATTTTTTTAAATTGATACTAAAATGATTCATATGCTCCTCGTTATAGGTAGTGTTCCTTGATAAACTCGGCTTCCTTGTATAGCCCTTTATAAATCAACCATTCTAAGGTGAAGTTATCCATTTTCTTTTCTTCAATCAGTTTGTTGAGGTAAATTTGGTCGCTTTTATCTGTGGATAAAACAAAGGCAGCTTCTATAGGCTGTAAAGCAAGGTCGAACACACGATTTCCTTTTTCAAAAGAGCTATAGTAGTATTCATGACGTTCCTGGTTATCTAGCTTTGAAATGATGTCAATTTGACGTTCATTACAACCGAATTGGTGGTAATAATTACGTATTTGTTCATTGACAGCATTTTGGTTACGTAAATAAATTCTATTAGGGCAGTTTTCCAGGATTGTAGATAGTAAATCTGGCTTAGAAATAATATCTGCTAAGTTCTGAGTGGCCACAATAATTGATGCATTCTTTTTACGTAAATCTTTGAAATATTCTCGGATTTTATCTCGGAATACAGGGTTATCAAAGAATAGCCAACATTCATCCAGGATAATCATAGTAGGGGAGGGGCTATCTTCTTTTAAAGCGTTGTCAATCTGATGGAATAGATAGTCAATGGTAGAAGGAACGATTGCTGGCGTACGCATTACTTCTTCCATTTCATACACCTGCCAACGTCCTGAACCTTTAATACTGGAGTGGTTATCAAAGAGGGGTCCATAAGGACCTTCCATTGTTAATGCACGAAGTCCAATACGAATGTCGGTATCCTGCACCAAATCACAGAAGTTAGAGATGGTACGTTTATCTTTTGGAAACTCTGCAAGAGATAATAGAGCTTTTTTGATCGTATCTTTAGTAGATTCAGTGACTTCAAACTTACCTCGATCTAAGAAGCCTGCTAGCCAATCAATGGCCCATACACGTTCCGTAGGAATGTTTACATTTTCTAGTGGTTGGAACGATAAATCAGACTTACCACTTGCTGATATATTATAGAAGTTGCCACCAGCTGCATAGGTGGTAACACGACTCGATGCCGCCTTATCAAAGACAAAAATACGGCTATTTGGATACTTCATAAAGTGAACTTCTAATGTATTCAGTAATACAGATTTACCAGAACCAGAAGGGCCACATACAAGGGTATGAGCTAAGGCTCCGTTATGTAGTGAAAGTCTAAACTGACTATTGTAAGAATCGGTATATAAAAGAACTGGCCCCTTTAAATGGTCATTCCATTTGTCACCTGACCACTGTGCTGTGGTCGGGGCTAAATGACAAAAATTTAGGGAATTGACCATATTTCTACGAATGTTACATCTTGGACATCCTGGTAAGGAACCACGCCATGCTTCCATAGAATTATCTGTTTCAATATATCCAGTAAATTCTAGCTGGTTAACGATAGATAAGACATGACTAGCTATTTTTTCTACGCTAGAAACATCGTTAGCAAATACGCAAAGTGTCATTGTGTAATAGCCTTGCGCAATCATACCTGTGCCTAACTCTTCGATGGCAGCAGTCACATCATTGGCTTTTGAAAGCTCTGTATCGTCAATCTCTGCATCGTTGACTTGTCGTTTAGTAGCAATGGCCCCTAACCGAGAACCAACGCCAATAGCCTGGAATTTTAAGTCTTTTCTTCGTTGAATTAAAAACTTTTTGGCATCATCAGTGCCAATACAATGCCAACGACTTGTCCAGCGATATTGAATGTTTAAGGCGTTTAGGGTATCTAATAGTCCAGGAATAGTACTAATAGGAAACCCTAATAGTGTAATCACTCGCATAGGCTTAGTGCCTAATTGAGGCTTCAAGCCTCCAGTAATAGAGGAATCACTAAGATATTCATTTAGGTATTGCAAAGGGTTATATTTAACCCTGTGATTTCGATCGGAGATTAAACTATGCAGAAACGTAGCAATTTCATCAGGATCTAGTAGGGCAGATAGCTCTTTGAATACACTTTTTAGCATCAATGCAAACTGATTCACTCTGTGGATAAACTCATCAATTACTTCTTTGTAAATAGCTAAATCATCTTCGATGGATTCACCTTTATTTTTACCGTTTGTAACAAAAGCAGAGGTTAATCTATGCTTTGTTTTGCTTGGTGGTTCCATATAAATAGTGAAGTAGTAATCACTTTCGTAAAAGTGACCACTTTCAAAGTAAGTTGCTTTAGCATCTTCAATGGCTTGAAGTGTTGGGTTAGGCATGGTAGAGCGTTCATAATTATGGCTTGGATGTCGTTGGGCTTCGATATATAAAATATATCCAGAAGGAAGCCTACGCATGGCATTGTTAATGGCAGCGTTATAGGCAATCAGTTCTTCAGGTGTAGCGGAAGCTGTATCTAAACCACGAAATTTGAAGATGGCCATCATAGAATGGTCATGGTTATGTACGATACCATTTGTTTCATCAATGTAAGCCCAGGGAATCATATAGGAAAGACGAGGTTGTTCTTGCCAAATCCCGTTCTTTTGGGAATAAATTCTTGGGTCCACCTCTTTTTTCTTGTTTTTTGAATTGAATAAAGAGAACAAGGGAAACCTCCTTTGTTTAATAGTAGTGTTTTTTGTAAACACTATTTTTTAGAATGACTTTGTAAAATTCAGGATCCCGATTGGTAAGCTGTAAGCAGGCAATATAGGCACTAATACCAAGAATGATGGCAATTAGTGACATGTAAGAGATCTGAAAGATAACTACTAGCATAATTGTCGTTAAGCTAATAGCGAATAAGATTGGTCGAGGCAAGCCCATCCATAGGACAGGCTCGGCGACAGATTTATGAAGGGGAACTTCAAATCCTTCTGGAATCGTATCTTTCATAGGGTTTACCTATAGACCAATCATCATGCCAGACCCTTGACCAGCAGTCCATAAATAGTGCAAAATTGGACCTAAGAACATGATGATGCCTACGCCAAAACAAGCATATAGAATTTTTTCTAAGGATCCACCAGCATTACCTTTCATCATAAGAAAAGCGGCAGCGCCAATGAATAAACCACCTACGACCAGTGCAAAAGGGCCAGTCATGAATTTAATGATACTGAGGAAAAAACCAATAATAGGAATATCAAAATTCATTCCAGAGGTATCGGTTTTCCCACCAGCTCCTTTGATTACTGTAGTAACATCATTAGCAAAAGAATAGATATGAGAGTTAGTAAGAAGGAAAGCTGTGAGTCCAGCTACTTTCATTAAATAAGCATTTTGAATTTTTTCTTTCACAAGTTGTAATTTATCTTTCATTGATATGTTCCTTTCGTGGAATAATATTTGTAATATACGTATTTTTTTCTTCAGAGAAAGATTCGACTTCAATAATTTCATTGACGATACGACCACGTTTACCGTTACCTAAATCGGTATGTACGATGGAAATAATCACATCAATGGCATCACCAATCAGTTCTTTAATATCACCAGATGAATCGGGGTCCTCCTGGGCTAGGGATTTAATGCGGTTAATGCCACTCATAGCGCTGTTTGCATGGACTGTGCATGCACCGCCAGGATGACCTGTATTCCAGGCTTTAAGCATAGTATAGGCACAGCCATCCCGAACCTCACCAATCACGATACGATCAGGAGAACGGCGCATACATTCACGTAATAAGCGGGTCATATTGTATTTGATAGCTTTTTCTGAGTTCGTTTCTTGCTTTGTGAACATAGGGGAGTAGTCACTAGCAGAGCATTGTAACTCTGGTAAGTCTTCTAAAGAGATGATTCTGTGGAAAGGACTTAGCCTTGCCATAGCCTCTAAGATGGCATTTAAGAAGGTAGTTTTACCTGTGGCAGTACCACCAACAATTAAGATATTTTTACGAAGAATAACAGCATTTTCAATGTAATCTTTGTAATTTTCAGTAATAGTTCCATTCGCTACATAATCGTCTAATGTAAATACAATAGTGGCTCGTTTACGCACATTAAATTCAGGAGTTTTAACAATAGGTGGTAATTCACCTTGGAAACGGTAGCCGTAGCCTCGTATTTCAGTAGAGATAGAGGGAATATCTTCATTAACGATTTTATCGGCTTGGCCAGCAATTAATTCGATAATGGCCGCTCTTTGTTTGTCTGTTAGGGAAATGTTAGTAATAACTTTGCCTTCAGTGCCTGATAGATAGCGAATATATCCATCTGAATTAACATAAATCTCCGTGATGTCACCACGATTAAATAAGGTAACGAGTTCAGTACCTAGAACAACATCTAAGACTTCATTCCTCGATGTTGTTTGTGTCGTCATCATCTACCTCCTCTTCATGTTCGTCTATATCTGTATTTAATGCATACATGAAGTCTTCTCGAAGCGTTTCAGAGATTGTGTTGTCTTCTAAAAAGGTTTGGTATCGTTGTAAATAATCATCAACAGTCTGAGATCTATTGGTTTCTAACTGTTCTTTGGCGGATAGAATGGCACCCACTAAAATTGACAGGTTGTTAATAGGGAAACCTAATTGTTGAATGATATATCCAATGTGGCTTAATTCTTGGTTATGTTTTCGTTTAGATTCTTGACGTTTTTCTTTTCGTAAGATTTCTAACTTTCTTAATAAAGCAGCCTCATCTTCCATCAACTTAGATAGTTTTTTAGAGCTTTTTTGAATATTTTTCTGTGAACGTTGAATAGATTGCATTGGTAGGATAGTAATCACCTCACTTTTTTATATTTTTATCATAAGTAAATGTATCTGAAGAAGTTTGAGAGGCTTGTTTACTCAATAGGGCCTCTCGTTTTGCATTTGCATTTCGTACAGGGTCTGTACGGATCACATTACTAACTATAGGGGCATTAATGAGTTTTTTCAGGTAATAATTGTTTTCGTAATATTTAATCTTATCTGTTAAAACAGGGAGAGAACCTGAAGCAATGATAACTTCTTGGTCTTCCATTCGTTTTAACTCATCAGCAGTCATTAAAGACCTAGCCATTTGACTTGTAGAAGTACTGGTATAACCAATGAATCGACCTGCATTCCTAGTTTTAGATTTGGATTCAATAGTAGCTTTACCAATTTCAGTCTCTGCATATTGGGCAGTATCATTGTCATTGGGGGCATAGAAAATTTTTAAATGGCAGTTCATTAGAATTTGGTTATCTTTTCCATAAATGCCATTAATTTGTGGTAAGCCCTGGTTAATCAAAAATACTTTCATGCCATACCCTGCAATATAGGATAGTGTGGCGGCAAAAGACTGTAGATTACCTAGAGAAGAAAACTCATCCATTAAAAATAAACAATTGTGTTTATAATTGGATTTTGCTTGGCCATTTACATAGGTTCCAATAGATCTAGCATGATGCTTTACCATCATTTCAAAGAACAGCCTAAAAATAGGGGCTAGACGTAATAAGTCGGATGGTGGAGTGACTAGATACAGTGATACAGGCTTTTTGTAATTCATTAGGTCATCAATACAAAAGTCAGATACTGATGTGTTATAAGCTAGTAATGGATCTAAATATTCCTTTAAAGCAGTATTGGCTGTAGATACAATCGAACCTAACTCATTATCTGGTTTAGACGTGATTTCAACGAAGGCCTGATAAATAATGGGGTGTGTTCCAGGCATTGAATTGAGTGAAGTAGCTTGAGGATAGATAGCTCTTAAATCCTCTTGTGTAAAATGCCTTGTTTCATAGCTGCAAGTTTTTGTATTCCATTCCACAATATCAATACCTTCTGGAGGAACATGTTCGTACATCACTAAACCCTTAGCGGCTTCTACAAAGCCTTTAGCAGTTTGCTTATATACCCCATCCTTATCTTGTTCTACGGAGATACTAGATTTTAAAAAACTAGCAACGCTATATAAAGTAGGAGGAGTAGGGTAGTTCTCTGGATCTGTGTAATGTGCGTATTTTAAATGCAATATAACGGTCATTATGACGTTGGTTGCATTAGAGGTCCAGTGATCTGGATTTCCTTTTCCTTCATAATCAGCTATGATTTGAGCTAAGTTTTGAGCTTTTGATACTTCCATAGGATTTCCAATAGGAATTTCATCAAGCGGGTTCCATCGAGCTGATGAGCCATCATCACTAGTGGGTTCAAACTTAATTGCTACATGCCCCATTTTCTTACGATACCCAGCCGTAACACCCCAGTTTTCTGACTTTATATCATTGACGATAACGCTACTTTTCCAACTGCCTAATAGGGTTGGAATAATAAGTCCTACGCCTTTACCAGACCGTGTAGGAGCCACAACAGCTAAGTGCTTGTTGGAGTTATCTCGTAAATAAAAATGAGGTAACTTTTTGTAGAGTTTGACAAGAAATTTATAGAAAAAATCATAATAATATGTAGGTGTCCAACAATATTTTTTTATATCGAATTTTGGTGGATTCTTTAAATAGGCTTGTGCTTGTTTAATTTTTTGCCCTAATACTTTTCTTCGCTTTGGATCGGTATTTGCATTATATTCTTCAAGCCAAACAGTGATTTTTTCAGGAATCCGATCTAATACTTTATCTTGTTTTTCGTCAAATTCCATCTCTGCATAGGCTAGTTTTTCGTTTTTCTTTACTTCCAACCGTCTTAGTTGTTTTGTTAAGGATCTTTTAAAGGGAGAATCATATAATCCAATTGTCACACCATTGCTAGAAATAAGGTTCATCTTCAATAGATCCTTATACTCAGCCCAACGTGCCGAACCATGTGAAGTTAGCAATGCTTTAGGTTTTAGGAGTAACGCAATGATAAAAATTAAAAACAAGCCAAATCCAACCCACATAATGGCATTGGTAAATAAATAGTTTGCTTCGTGGTAATAGAGAAACCATGTGATACATTTGAATGGGTGATACCATTGCATATATTCATTAGAGATAGTAGGAGCACCTAAATAATAAATATTGTAATTAAGTGCTTCTACTATAGAATTTGTTGCTTTTTGCATAGCCCAAAGCATAATAGATGAATAGACTATGTACCGCATAGTTATCTATACTCCGAGGTATATTCAGGAATTGAAATATCTTGAGTAACAAATAAGCTAAATTCTTTACCAGGTCGAATCTCAATTGTAATTTGATTTTGCGCAGACCGTTTGACTAAATCAGAGATAACATCTTGAATTTCTTTCACACCGCCTGAAACAGCTTCTTGACCAGGGCTACGATTATCTGAACCACCTGTGTTTCCAGTTGCAGATTGTGCAATAGCACTTACCATAGTTCCAAATACTGCGGTTCTTAATAAGTTACCAGTGTGGGAATCATAGATGTCTTTTAAACCAGGCATTCCTGTTCCATCAATCGCTGGTAAATTAGGTAATGTGATGCTATTACCATTAGGTAAAATAATTCGATTGAACGTAACACCGATTCGTTTAACACCTTTTCCGCCAGCACTACCTGCTTGGCCAATAATTTTTGAACCTTGAGGAATTAATAGATGTGATCCTGTTAGACTATCATAGATGTCTTGACGAACCACAGCGACAATTTCATTGTTAGGGATATCTGTTGAAATTCCTGTTAATAACGTTGCCTGAATAACACTACCCGCATGTAACATATGAGATCCTAATGCATCTGCTGTAGCATAGGATTCATTTGTGTTTGTGTAAATCGGTGTTGTGCCATTGTTTGTTGTTGTGCCATTGTTTGTTATGTTTGTTGTATGTGTAGGTGTAGTAGTAAGGTTTGTAATTGATTGACCTTGTGCTACAGCAGATGCGATTTTAAAAGCAATAGGAGCCATGTCGATAGCTTCTTTTTCTTTTTGAATTTTTTCTAAATCTTCATGATCATGATTATGTGAAGTAGAAGTACTCATTGGTGCAGGTGTATATTCTACATTTCGTACGGATGCAACAGGAGCATGCGTATGACCATGGCCATGAGATTCAGGGGTAGCACCCTCTAAGTGATTGTGACCATCAGCATGACTATGGTTATTTTTGGCATTTTCGCCCACTTCACGATAGGAAGATGATAGATTAGCAGCAGGGTTATTAGTAGAATTAGCAGTAGTAATAGGTGGATCTGGAGGCTTAGATTCTGGAGCTTGTGATAGTTGTTTAAAGCCAAACACTCCGCCGCCAATAGCGGCTACAAAAACAACTGTAAATAAGCCAATTTTTTAAAGTTAAAGCTACTACCTCTATCTCGATCTAACACTTCATCCTCATCGAAATAAAAATCTTCTTCTGTATACACTTTGGATTCATTTTCAAGAGTACTCAATGCTTCCGTAGTAGTATCAACAGTAGTATCTGGATTAGATAATCCTTCAGAAATATTTTCTGGAGAGCTATTATCTGTTACAGTTGAATCGGTAGAAGGTTGAATAATCGTAGGAATAACCGTTGTTTTGTTATTATCGTCCATTCACTACCTCCTTATTGGGTGTAATATCAATATATTTATTTTTTCCATACATTAGGCGAGCTTTAGTAAATACTCTATCAGCCACTAAGTAGGAACCAATCACACGATAGTTGACGAGCGTTAGTGAGTTATCATCTTCTAAAATATACAAAGTTGGATAATTGTACTTAGTTTGAGATGAAACTTGGATATAGGTTCTAACAGCATCATCATAAATTTCTGTAGGAATTAAATCCTTTGGAACGTTACGATTTTTTAGTTGATACCGATAATTTAGGTTCTTTAATTCGGTACCTCCTTTGCTAGATGTTTTTGTATGAGTGTCTAAAAACTCTTTTTCTTTTTTGTCCTTATAGACTGGTCGTAATAGTTCAGCTTGTCGTTGTCTTTCAATATCCTGTGGATAAGTAAAAGATACTAAACTATAGTGATCTGTACTTCGTAACGCTAAGTGATAGGTGTGGTTGTTAGTATTTACAATAATATTAGTGCGAATGCCATCTTTTAATGGTTTGATGTACAGATGAGGAGTACCAGATACTGTAGAGGTATCAATTAACCATTGGAGTGTATCACCACCTCCGATATACTGAATAGTTTCACCTGGATGTAATGCTACATCGGCAATATAATTCTTACTAGTATCAATGGTGTAGACACTTGTTGGATGATATTCATAAATTGATGAGGCACCAAGTTCTTGGGAATCATGCATATGATACAGTGCTTTAGGTGCCTCAGCAGCATGAGAAGTGAGACTAAATGAAGTACAAAGTGCTGCTACACAAAAAAGGGGGATGTATTTCTTCATATTCATTTTTTTTCTCCTCCAGATTCTCCTCCAGATTCCTTAGTTACACCTAAATCGATGATATAGATGCCAAGTGGATTTACAAGAATTTGTTCTTCCTTAGTAGGAGGAACTACTTGAATGGAGAATAACCCTACATAGTTTGTCGGTTTTGGAGATTTTGTACCATTTAAGTTGTAGGTATCTTCGCTCCAACGAACTTGATATGTTGAGTTTGTACCAGGTTGTTTTTGAATGGAAGTAATAGCAGTTTGGACTGTCATTTTTCCAAGTTTGTTAGTTGGATTATCCTTATTGATAAAATCGGCGTACTTGTTCATAGCCTCTGGAGTAATGAAGGCTTGCGCATCGTCCCAATTTTTCTTAAATTGAATTGGATCAAGTGGTACGGTTCGTGAATGCTCAATAAATTTAGATAATGCATACTTAATTTCTACCTCTTGTGGTGTGTAGTTTGTTACCTTGATTTCTCCGCTAGTATCAATAGCGCCTGATGTTTGGTTGACACGTACTACATAGGTTTTTGAAGTGTAACTTGTTACAAATACTACGGTTGAAATGACACAAATAGCCACAAGTACTAAGTAGAGAATGTTCCTTTTGTGGGCTATATCTTTTTGATATGCCAGGTTGTATAAATCGGAACTAAATTTTGATCCACCGCCTTTTACGATGGATTTTAGTGGATCCCCTTTGGGAAAGTTGCTGTGAACTGGATCCATTTAATCACCTCCTTGCGTAGAGTATACCACGGTTATATCTTATTTGTATATATGAATTTATATCGTAAATGATATTTAAAATATATTTGGGGTATATAAAAGTGTACCTTGAAGGAAGTTATATCTCTGTGATATGCTAGGGGTATAAAAAATTATCTGAGTGCGCAATTACACATTTCTCTCTTGACTAGGTCAAAACGAGAAATGATTGCGGTCTGTGACACGAAATAAGGGGTCACTTGCCAGTGACAAAGAAAATTTATAAACGGTAAATTTTACAAGAAACGAAAGGAGGTGCGATAATGAGTAGCTGCCATCTTGAAAATACACCACATGCAAAATCACGTACTGGTGATAAAATCAACACATTGACACATATGGAGTACATTACTCGTGAAGGCAAATATGCTACTATGTCGCACCGAGAAGAGGATCTTGTGTATACATCATCTGGTAATCTACCTAAATGGGCTGAATCTGCCCGTGAATTTTGGAATCAAGCTGAAATTAATCGCAGAAAAAATGGCAGAGCGTACAGAGAAATTCGTATTGGCTTGCAAGAAGAATTATCCTTAGCTGAAAATATTGCTTGCATCGAAGAGTTTATGGATAAGATGGGAATTAAGGACCATCATGTATATACCTATGCTATCCACGATAAGACCGCAATGTTTGATGAAGACCATCGAAATATTCATGCTCATCTTATGTTTAATGAAAAACAAGCCGATTATGCAATAACAGACAGTCCTGAACAATTCTTTAAACGATTTACTGTTAATGCTGATGGACATAGTGTACAAGGACTACCTGTAGATAGATATTGGAGTACAGAAGAATCTACTAGAGATATGCGTGCTACCTGGGAAGATATTGTGAATCGTGCTTTTGAACGAAATGGCTTAGAAGAACGCATTAGTATGAAGACCTTAAAAGCACAAAGAGAAGCACTTTTAGAAGAGGGGAAATATGAGGAAGCTGAACTATTAAACCGTATACCAGCGGAACACTTAGGCAATGCAGCAAAGAATCCTAAGACAAGAGAGCGCATCAGAGAAATGATGAATGAATTAGAGTATGATCAGGGTGAAGCTCCAGGTGAGTTAGTAGGGGATACTACTAGTGGAGATAATCCTTCTAATGAACATACAATTCATGATAATATTCAAGATGTTGTAGAAACTGAATTTGAATTAAAACTACAAATTTTTGCGCATGATGCAGTCATTCGTAAGTTGGCCAAGGAAATCCAAAAAGAACGTAAAGCATTATTACAAGCGAAAGAAACAAATGTAGAAAAAGTTGAAGATAGAGCAGTGGATTCTTCTGTGAAAGCAGAAGAAAAAACAGCTAATATCGTAACTGTAGATGATATATTAGTTGGCCTAGAAGAACGTATGATGAGTTCTTTGGAAAAACAATCTGCGTTAGCTAAACAATATGCTAGCGAAGAAGCTAAGTTGTTAACGCCACGAGAAACATATATTGCTACGGTTGATGCAGTGACAAATGGAGAATATACCAAGCATAAGCAAGCTATGCATGATTCTAAAATGGTATTAAAAGCAGCTGAAAGAGATTTAAAATCAGGCTTAAAACGAGTATGCTCATACCAGGAATTTATGGCGCTTACGGCTACAAAAGAAAAAGCACGGGAAGAACGATTACGTTCTGTCCGTGCTGCGTTAGCATGCCGTCATGAAGTTAGAATGTCGAAAGAGTTGCCTAAACAAGCGGCGATTGTGTATGAACAAGAAAATGCAATACGAGATACAATGAAAGATTTGCAAAAACAAATTGAAAAAGAAAATAGAACTTACATGTTGTATAGTAAAAAGGCAGATGAGCTTTTACCTATACCAGGTGATACAGTATTGTTTACAGAAGCTATTCCGAGAGAAGTTAGAAAATTTGATAAACTATATGGCGTGATTCCATTGAAGGATTTACCTTCCATATCTCAAAATAGAGAAACGGAGCATGGAAAATATAGGGATGAATATATTGTTATAGATGGTCAAATTCCTGATAGAAATAAACCAACACAAGTAGTACGTGCTATTAAAGTTCGTGATGCAGTAGTTGATGGAAAGGCACCTGAATATGAACTTACAATTACACCAGAAACTTCAAAAGAAGGGCGTGAATACTTTAAAATTACATCAGTCAAAGAAACACATGCACAAGTTGCCTTGCATCAGTATAGATCTTATAAGAAGAAAGACATTGGCGATCTTTTACATAAACTAAAAAAACGTATGCCTGTGAAAGCATCAGAGTTGCCTCAACCAAGTACTCGTAGAGGCTATAGAATACATGCTGTTAATAGTAACACTAAGGATTTTATTAGTAAAAGTGTTAACTCTATAATTGCTGATGGTACTGGAGGACAAAGACAAGGCTTGTGGCGTGAGGAAGATGAATATAAAGGTCATGTATCTGAGATGCAGCAGGTCGAAGAAAAATGAAACAGGGGTGGAGTTTGTAAAGTAATTGTGATATAATAACAGCAGCTAAAATAACAAGGATTATCTAGCATTGGTAACACCAAAAAAGCACAGGGCGGCGACCCTGTGCTTTTTCTTTACCGCCTAAATAACGGTTTTGGCTAGTCACTATTTCTTGTTACTGTCTAACCATTTGCAGATGTAATAGCTAATTACATTCGCCATAACAGCAACAAATAAAAGGATTAAATAGTTAAGCATTAGTAACACACCCCCTTTCTGTCACGCAGATTGGGTGATAGTGACAGTTTTATTATAGCAGATTTATTTTCATAAAATATATACAAAGAACAGAGGGTAAGTTCTGTGCTTGGAGGACGAGGACAAAGACAAGGCTTGTGGCGTGAGGAAGATGAATATAAAGGCTATGTATCTGAGATACAGCAGGTAGAAGAAAAAAGAAATAAGGGTGGAGTTTGTAATTTATTTATGATATAATAAATTTATACTAGACACCAAAGATGTATCTAACATTGATACATTTATACACACCCAAAAAAGCACAAGATCTTCATCTTGTGCTTTTCTTTATTCTAATTAGCCAACACAGCTTGGATCGGCTGGTTTGAGAGTAGTGTGATTCTGTAAATATCTAAAACGAGAATTATTATGGGACTCTTATTAGACCGGTTTGAGAGTAGTGTGATTCTGTAAATATCTAAAACCCCAAACTATGGTATAATAGACATGATTAACAAGGTAGCAATTTATCATGGATTGCACCAAAAAAGCACAGGAAGGCGATCCTGTGCTTTTTTTGATGTAATAATATCTTGTTAGTACAATTGTTGTATTAAGAGGAATTTTTTATCTACTAAAGCCTTTAGACTTATCCTTTTTGTTGTCCT
>NZ_AFUJ01000040.1:0-84399 GCF_000221605.1 Veillonella sp. oral taxon 780 str. F0422
AGAATGGAAATACATGTAGTGATAGCCCAAGAGTTAGGGGTAAAGCCACATCAAGTAGAAGCAGCCATTACTTTATTAGATGAGGGCAATACAGTACCATTTATTGCACGGTATCGAAAAGAAGTGACTGGTGAGTTAAAAGATGAGCAATTGCGTGACATCGAAGAGCGGATGAAATATTTGCGCAACTTGTTACAAAGAAAAGAAGAAGTCACTAAGTCTATTGAAGAACAAGGCAAATTGACGGACGAACTATCCGCAGCGATTACGAAAGCGATGAAATTGCAAGAATTAGAAGACTTGTATTTGCCATTCCGTCCGAAAAAACGTACTCGTGCGTCCATGGCCAGAGACCGTGGTTTGGAACCGTTGGCACAGGCATTGTTCACAACGGCTACAGAAGAAGAGTTACGCCAAATGGGAGCAGAGTACCTTAATGAAGAAGTGCCTACTGTGGAAGATGCCTTACAAGGGGCGATGGATATTGTAGCAGAAGAAGCGAGTGAACGAGCAGATATTCGCCAATATTTGCGTAAAGCTATGTGGGAAACTGGTCATATGAAAACGGAGCTAGTAGGCGAAGAAGAAGTAAACCAAGGATTCTTACAGTACAATGAAGAATACAAAGAACCCATTCGCCAAGTCCCATCCCATCGTGTATTAGCGATGAACCGTGGGGAAAGCTTGGGCGCTTTAAAAGTTAGCTTTGTGGTACCGGATGAAACATTTATCCAATATATGGTAGACACTGTGCAAGGTACTGCAAGGGTAGAGCATTCGTATATTGCTGAGGCTATTGCTGATGGATATAAACGACTATTGTATCCATCGTTAGAGCGTGAAACACGAAATGCAATGACAGAGCAAGCAGAAGAGCAGGCCATCAAAGTATTTGGTACGAACTTGCGCAATTTGTTGCTCCAAGCACCTTTATCTGGACATGTTATTATGGGCTTAGACCCAGGATATCGTACAGGTTGTAAAATGGCCATCATTGACAGGGAAGGTAATGTCCTAGATTATGGGGCTTACTATCTTACGATGAGTGATAAACAAGCAGAGCGTGCCAAACAAGAATTGGCTAAGAAAATCCGTCAATATGGTGTTACTTTGATTTCTATCGGCAATGGTACTGCTTCTTATGAAACAGAGCAATTTACATCTGCCATGATTGCTGAAGAAGACTTAGATTGTCATTATATTATCACTAATGAAGCAGGTGCCTCCGTATACTCCGCTTCTAAGTTGGCCATTGAAGAACTGCCAGATTTAGATGTATCGATTCGTGGCGCTGTGTCGATTGCACGCCGTGTACAAGACCCATTGGCGGAATCTGTGAAGATTGATCCAAAATCAATTGGTGTCGGTCAATACCAACATGATGTGAATCAAAAACAATTGGGCGCCACCTTAGATCAAGTAGTAGAAACGGTGGTAAACCATGTAGGGGTAGAGCTCAATACAGCGTCTCCAGCGATATTGAAGCATGTGTCTGGTATTTCTAGCACCGTGGCGAATAATATTATTGCTTACCGCAAGGAACATGGTGCTTTTACTAGTCGTAAGCAATTGTTGAAAGTAGCACGTTTAGGTCCTGCCGCCTTTACACAATGTGCCGGTTTCTTGCGCATCGGTAAAGGGGAGAACCCTTTAGATGCGACGCCAGTTCATCCAGAGTCTTATGAGATTGCCCAAGGAGTGCTAACACAGTTGGGGATGTCCTTAGACGATTTACGTAATAAAGCGACACTGGAAACGGCCAAAGCGAAACTGCAAACGGTGAATGTGGAAGAGTTGGCGAAACAGCTAGATGCAGGTGTACCGACGGTGCGAGATATTGTAGAAGCCTTGCAAAAACCAGGTCGTGACCCACGGGAAGATTTGCCAGCGCCGATGACACGAAAACAAATAGCTAGCTTGGAGGATATGCAAGTAGGCACTGTGGTAAAAGGAACCGTCCATAATGTGGTGGACTTTGGTGCCTTTGTGGATATTGGTGTGAAAATCAATGGACTGTTGCATAAAAGCGAGTTTTGTGCCTATCATGAACATCCATCCGATGTATTGGCAGTAGGAGATATTATCGAAGTAGAGATTATTTCTGTCGATGCAAAACGGAACCGCATTGGTTTATCTATGAAACGAGAAAAATCAAAACATCTAAACCGTCAAGGTCATAGACGCAATGGCGATGGAAATCCCCGTCGAGATACACCACGTAAGGATGGTCAACAACCAAAAGGCGAAAGACAACAGGGTCGAAACTCTAAGAACGTTAAGGATGTAAGAAGTGGCTCAGGTAATCCTATGCGAGATAGAAACAATCGAGGAAAACGGCAAGAAAAAGAGCAGGACTTAGGCGCTTTATTACAACAATGGGCTGACCGTGGAGGACGTAAACGATGATCTATATCATAAGTATCTTGACCTTCCTATTGGATCAAGTAGCAAAATGGTATGTACGCAGCCACTTTCGGTTGGGTGAATCTGTGCCAGTTGTACCTGATGTTTTTCATTGGACCTATATTGTGAACCATGGAGCAGCCTTTGGTATGTTGATGCATCAACGATGGATATTGTTGTTGGTAGTGGTACTTTTGTTAGGCGCTATGTACGTAGGTCGTAAGAAATTAGCTATGGCACCGTTATATGCACGAATTGGGACAGGCACGCTCTTGGGTGGTGCCTTGGGCAATGCCTGGGATCGTTTGTACTTAGGTGGAGTAGTGGATTTCTTTGATTTTCGAGTATGGCCTATCTTTAATATTGCGGATATTGGTATTTGCATTGGTGTACCTTTGTTGATTCTATATTTTTGGTCCTATGAAAGCCAAAAACAGTGAGGTAAATAATGGAAACAAAACAATATATAGTAGAGGCTCAAGATGAGGGTACACGATTAGATGTGTACCTCACGAGAGAGCTTGGTCAGTCACGGAGCTATGTGCAATCCTTAGTGAAAGAGGGAAATGTACAAGTGAATGGTAAAACAGGAAAATCAAACTTGAAACTTTCAAAGGATAGTGAAATTAGCGTTACTATTCCTGAAGTGCACGAAGTAGAAGTAGAACCAGAGAACATTCCACTGGATATTCTATTTGAAGATTCGCATATGATTGTCATTAATAAAGCTCGTGGTATGGTGGTACATCCAGCGGTAGGCAATCATTCGGGGACACTGGTGAATGCTTTGTTATACCATTGTAAAGATTTATCTGGCATCAATGGAGAAATTCGCCCTGGCATTGTGCATCGATTAGACAAGGATACATCTGGTGTGATGATGGCAGCCAAACATGATGAATCCCATTTGGGCTTAGCAGAGCAAGTGAAAGAACATAGTGCTACAAGAACCTATTATGCATTAGTACAAGGCAATATTGCAGAAGAAAAAGGGACTATCAAGGCCCCTATTGGGCGCCACCCTAAAGATCGTATGAAAATGGCGGTGGTCTTTGAAAATAGTAAAGACGCAGTGACCCATTTCCGTGTACTAGAACGATATGGCAAGCACACATTAATAGAATGCCAACTAGAAACGGGCAGAACTCACCAAATTCGTGTACACTTAGCGTATATTGGACATCCTGTGGTGAATGATCCATTCTATGGATTCCGTAAAATGGATTTTCCTATTGTAGGGCAGGCCTTGCATTCTAAAACATTATCTGTGAAACATCCTATCACAGGGGAAGCCTTACACTTTGAAGCGCCATTGCCGGAAGATTTTTTGGCATGTATTGAGTATGCGAAAGAGCATAATCGATAAGGAGTGATACTATGGAAGAACGTATCTTAATTGATGAAGCTGGTATGATGCGAGCCATTCGTCGTATCGGGCACGAAATTTTAGAGCGTAATAAAGGATTATCCAATGCTTTAATTATTGGCATTGAGCGCCGTGGTGTATATATAGCAAAACGATTACAAGCTCAAATTGAAGCCATTGAAGGGATTCAAGTAGATGTGGCAACAATGGATGTCTCCTTGTATCGAGATGATCGGAGCAATCAACCGAAGGAAGGGCCTCCGTTTACGATGGATACGACGGGTAAAATTGTGATTCTTGTAGATGATGTATTATTTACAGGTCGTACGATTCGATCTGCATTGAATGCCCTTATGGATGCAGGTAGACCGAGTGCCATCCAATTAGCTGTATTAGTGGATCGAGGCCATCGGGAACTACCTATACGAGCTGACTATGTAGGGAAAAATATTCCTACGTCCCACTTGGAAACGGTGCAAGTTCGTGTGCACGAAGTGGATGGGGATGATAGTGTAGTGATTTTTTAGAAAGATGAGGAACAACCAATGCATGGTATGGGAACCATCCTTAATGTGGTGTTGATTATTTGTGGTAGCTTATTAGGACTCTTTATTCGACATCGCATGAAAGAAAATTTAAAAGAAACGCTCATGATGGTGTGTGGGATCATTATCCTTCTATTAGGTATGAGTGGCACTATGCAATATATGCTAGTTATTGTTAGCGACAGTTTGCATACAACAGGACCTATGATGATGATTATCTCTATGGTACTAGGGGCTATTATTGGAGAATTGATTGATTTTGATAGGCGTATTACTGCCATTGGAGAATGGCTAAAGTTGAAAACAGGTAACAGTCGGGACCCACAGTTTACCAATGCTTTTATTACGGCATCCATGACATTTACCGTAGGAGCTATGGGGGTCATCGGTTCTATTCAAGATGGTTTGACTGGCGATTACAGTACGATGGTTGTCAAAAGTATTCTAGATGGTATTATTGTGATGGTCATGGCATCCTCTATGGGAAAAGGGGCTTTGTTCTCCTTTTTACCAGTGGGGATTACCCAAGGGATGATTACGGGTTTCGCTCATTTAGCGGCACCGCTTATGACTCCAGAGGCGATTGATAATTTATCCTATGTGGGCTCCATCTTAATTTTCTGTGTGGGAATTAATGTATTGTGGCCCAACAAGATTCGTGTGGCTAACTTGCTACCAGCAATATTTATAGCAATGCTCATGACATTCTTGCCGATTACACTGTAAATTTTAGGGGGACTATAAATATCCTTTATACTATAGAGGAATAGTGAGTGCAACATTCCATACGGCATATTAGATAGGGATTATATGATAGAGGAAGGTTGAGTATAGGTACTCACTTTCCTCTTTTTACTTTCATAAAAGCTAATGAAAAAAATACAAGTTGAGCCTAGTAAAATTATGGATAGCGGATTTTTGCATGTGATAGAAAATATTGAGTCTATGTTAATGGCTGTGATAGAATAAACATACAAAAATGTGCGGCATAGATAGTTGTAGACATACTGAGCATTAAATAGTGAGGAGTTAGTGATGAAAGAACGTGAGAAACAGCAGGCTATCGAAGATAAGCGATTAAAAGAATTAAAAACGGTGCGCAAGATGATAGAAATCTACTGCAAAGGACAGCACCGACGTAAGTCCGGTGAGCTCTGTGAAAGCTGTGCAGAATTGATGCATTATGCAGAAGCAAGGGTAGAGCGATGCCCGCATATGGAAGAAAAAACATTTTGCGCCATGTGCAAAACACATTGTTACGCACCGACCTATCGGGAACGAATTAAAGAAGTCATGCGCTACAGTGGTCCTCGTATGTTATGGATACATCCAATCATGACGATACGACACATATTGTTAGGGAAAGGTCTGTTGAAATAATATGTGACTGAAATTATATGTTACAGTAATATGTCATGGGAATTGTGACGTGTTAAAAATCAAGTAAACACCTTTACACTATATCGAAAATTATAGTATACTATATATAGACAAAAGAGCGCCCATAAAAGGTTGCTCTTTTTTTACTGTAGGAGGCACGAATTTCGTGAGGGAAACTCCTAAGCGTATATTGGGTATAGTTAAAGGGCGTATAACATGAAATTAAAAATCGTAGGATTATTGATCTTACTGGTGATTTCACTCGTAGTAGCTCCTCAATTTGGGCCTTATTATTCCGCACTTGGCGCGCATGGTTGGGGGACCTAAACATGGACGATTACTAATTTTTGCGCCACTCATTGGTAGTATTGTGATGATCTGGGCGGATGTACTTTCACGAGCTATGTATAGCCCCGAAGAAATTCCTATCGGCGTATTGACATCCTTACTAGGGGCACCGCTATTTATTTGGATTATTATGACGAGATACCGTCATCAAGGTTAGACAATAGGAGGGACTATGTACGAGGTAAATTCTTTGTCCTTTTCCTATGGAAAACGACAAATTTTAGATGATGTGAAGCTTAGCTTTCCTAAACATAAAATGACGGCTATCATTGGACCTAATGGTTGTGGTAAATCGACACTCCTTGGGCATTTGAGCCAATTGCATCCCACTGATGCGATTACATTGGATGGTGTGCCTCTACAAACTATTGATGGCCCCACCTTTTCACAGAAGGTGGCTGTATTGGCACAAATGCATGATGCTATGATCGATGATTTTTTAGTGAAAGATATTGTACTTGCTGTGAAAGAATCTCCTAAACATGCCGTATCCATGTCTCAGTTTACAACAGAAATGATGTTACAATTAGGCTTGGAAGATAAAATGGCGGGTACAGCTTTCCAAGAAGAAGAAATCTATCCACCATTACAAGAAGCCTATGGCAAAGTAAAAGTATTAGCTGAAAAATGGCCTTCTTATGAAGTGTTTATGTCTGTAAAACCTGATTTCGCTACAGGTTGGGAAGATTCTTTCAGTAAAGAAGGTATCCCTGCAGATAAAATGATTGCTCAAAAAGTAAACATTTGGATTCCAGAGTCTGCTTTATCTACACAAGCTGACTTAGAAACTAATTTCAAAGATATGATTAAATTAGGTGAAATCTTCGGCGTGAAAGCAAAAGCAGAAGAATGGGTAAAAGGTCAACGTGCTTTGCTAGAAAAAGTACAAGCTAAATTGAAAGACCTTCCACATAAACGTGTATTCGTATATGACTCCCAAGATGGACAACCTTTCACAGTATTCGAAGGTTACACAACTAACGTATTGCGTTTAATCGGTGCTGATAACGTAATGAGTGGTTTAGGTGTAGATAAAACTTGGGCGAAAGGTTCTTGGGAAACTGTAGTTCAACAAAATCCTGATTACATCATTATTCCTGACTATGGTAATTCCATCCGCAACGATGATGATTTCCAAGAAAAAGTAGCTAAAATTAAAGCTGACCCTCAATTACAAACAATTAAAGCGGTACAAGAAAATCATTTCGTTCGCGTAAAATTGTCTGAAATTACACCAGGCGTTCGTACAGTAGAAGCGTTAAAACGTTTAGCTGAAGAAATCCATGGTATTCATATTGACTAACTACATAGTGTCATACATAGGGAAAGCCGTCACAATAGTGACGGCTTTTTTGTGTTTATTGTACTTATCGCTTTGCTCCAGCTTGTAGGGCTTTCAGATATTCTTGTACAGGGTTTATATTATTTTTACTACACTGTAAAAAATGAGCTAATATACATTCTAAAGTGTTTTCTGAATAGGACTGTAATTCTCCAGTCATATAGGTTTCCACAGATGTATGAGTCAGGGAATTATCTTTTGCTTGGATAGGACGATGGTGTGTGTCATAGCCAGGTATTTCTAATTGGATATCTAATTCCCACTTCATATACAAGGCCATAATGGCAGTCACTAAAGACAATTTTACGTTAGAAATAGATGGCAATTTATCCTTTATGGCTAAAAATTCATCGGGATGAGTGGCTTCCATCATATATCCGTATTTGAAAGTCACCAAGTTATGTCCTTTCATGCGTGCCACTTCTAAATCGTGCAAATAGGATTGTAAAACCGGTGTAGAGTACATAGACCAATAGGCATGGCGTGACACAATGAAGTTAGCCATTTGGTCTTGGCAAGGTGAGCGATGGTCTACATTTTGCGTACTAGTGAAGAGAGGCCATTCTTGTTGAATGATAGAAATAATTAAATCGTCTTTCATAATAAAACTCCTATTCTACCCAAGAATCTTCTTTACGGAGAAGTGGATCTTGAATGCGTTGAATGACTTCTTTAGCTTGATAGGTTAAGAAATCAATAGGACTTGTGCTTAAGCCGTTGCGTTGCAACTCTTGAATAATAGCACTACATAAGCGATCAATGTGAGATTTTGTATCTGTAATAGGTGCATCTAGTAATTCTACAATCCCATGTTTGACCGTGTTTCCTAAGATAGGAAGAGTACAACTATGGCGATAGAGCCATTTGTAGAATGGCGCATAGGATTTGTTGAATAGATGCACGAGTAGCATGTAATGATGGACAAATTGATGCAATGCTAAACTTGCAGCAATTGTGTCGCCTCGTTGTAACATACGAGGTAAGTTATACTGCCCAGATTGAGCCAATTGGTTTAATTCATAGGCAATTTTACGAAGGCGAATATCTTCTGGATAGTAGGCCAATAATCGCTGACGAATATGTGTAAAAGATCCAAAATTATCTAGGAAGACTTCACCATTTGTGGCGGTGCACAACAAGTCTTGTGGGACACGGCGAAACTCTTTTTCACACTGAGGCCCTTCAGGATAAAGTGTATAGCGCTGGTAAAATTCAGATATACATTCAACTTGTACTGTGCCATAGGCATAGTTCTTAAAGTAGGACTGAAGGCGTTCTTTATTAGTTTCATAGATATCAGCTGGTAAGAAGAGCTGACAGCGCTTGGTAAAGTCGTGGTCTTCAGAGATGGCATCATCAAAGCCTAAACATTCTGATCCTGTGCCGACCAAAGCTAAGCACATATAGGGAGCTAGGTCAGGTAGATTGAGCTCTATGTCTTGTGCTACTTGGTGAGCGAGTTCTCTGCCTAGCTCTAAGCCAGTTTGGCGATGACAGGGCACCTCTTGTTGCAGCGTTTTAATAAGGTCTTTTACATATTCAAGATTGTGCAATACAGATTGATAGGCTTGACTTTCCACACCATAATTATGTTTCACAATGGGAAGGGCTTCTCTATATAAATTTAGTGCCACATCGTAGTGATGTTGTTCTATTTCAAAGTCGGCTCGATTATTTAACACCGCTGCATACATAGGGTGTTCTGTACCTACCTCACGACGTAAAATGTAGGCAGCCTTATCTAGATAGACTTGAGGAGAAAGCTCTTGTTTTCCTTTAACGTGTTTGCTGATTTCATATAAATTATTGTAGCTAATAGCTAGTGGAACTTGGTATTCTGTAGGCTCCAATAGGCGGACTGCTTCTAATTGCAATTCATGAGCTGTTTCGTAGTTGTTCGTATCACGATAGAGAAGTGATAAATTGTTCAACAGACCAATATAAGCATAGGATGTATCACCTACGGATTGAAAGATTTCCTTTGCTTTCAACAGATGTGTTTCCGCTTCGTAATAGGATTTCTTTTCACGATATGTATTGCCTAGATTAATTAAAATTGTAGCATATGTTTGTGGTGTGTAAGTATCACTTTTTTCGTAGAGACGTAGGGATTCATCAATAGCGGTAATGGCATCATCATAGCGTCCTACATTACGTAGAGACCCACTATACTCATTTAATATTTCAATCAGTTTTTTGTCATTCTTTTGGGTCCGACACAGGTGAATGGCTTTTTCTAAATAGTCTATCATACCTTGTTCATTGCCTTGTCGCCAAAGTGTGTGTGCTTGTTTTAGTAAAGACTGAATGGATTCCATAGAACCTCCTATAATAAGGTAAGTAATTCTGTTGACGGTTCTGAAATATTGGCAAAGCTCACAATGTCTTTAGGATAACGTTCTGATAATTCCATTTCAATGGTTTTTAAATCACTATAGGAACCAGCGATAGTGAGAATGCTTTTGCCACAGAGACCAATTCCAATTTGTAGACTTAATAAATGAACTTGGTGATGCCAAGCTAGATGATTAGCTAAATGAAATACAGCCACTGTTGTGGAACATTCATAGATACCTAGGTGTGAGACAGTAGGTATTTTTTGTTTTTGTTGAAATACTGAAAGTACATCGGGATGTACGCCAGTAATTGTTTTGTATTGAATCTGCTTCGTATCCCTTAGGATTTGTTCAATTTGCTGTACTACATCTGTATCTGCAATGAGTATGAAGAATGCTTTGCCAGGACATATGCGGTAATGTTTGACAAAAGAGATAGGGTAGTCTTTTAATAACTGATCTAAAAGAGCAAATCCAGATGCGATACGATTGGTTTCCCAAAGACATATAGCCGTATTTGATGCCATCGTAATTACCTCCTGCGTATAATTACTTTCAGTATAAAGAGAAATATAATGTTGAGCAATAGAGAAGAAAGAAGAGGTGTATTTACTACCGTAGTTAGGTTTGAATATTACCAAGGTATACTGAAAATACATATACTACATGCAGATTTTGAAATAGGAAATGATAATTAATCTAACTTTTCAATTACATAAAGGTTTGTATTTTACAAAATTTGGATTGTAAATTTTTATCAGTTCTACTCTGAAATGTGATACCATTTTCTTAAGAAGCATGCACAGTATTCTATTTACGCATGAATAGGATAGAGGCATGAATTATTTTTATACGTTGTAAGGAGGTTAACACATGCTAGAACGAGGATTTAGTAAACCAACAGAACGAATTGAAAAGTTGAGAAAAGTAATTATTGATGCTGTACCACAAGTCGAATCAGAACGTGCAGTCTTAATTACAGAATCCTATAAGGAAACCGAAGGTCAGCCTACGATTATCCGCCGTGCTAAAGCTGTTGAAAAAATCTTTAACGAGTTGCCGATTACAATCCGTGACAATGAATTGGTAGTTGGTTCAATCACAATCAACCCACGATCCACAGAAATTTGCCCAGAGTTCTCCTATGATTGGGTAGAAAAAGAATTCCATACTATGCATAAACGTATGGCAGATCCATTTGAAATTTCTGAAAAAGTACAACATGAATTACATGAAGCTTTCAAATATTGGGAAGGCAAAACAACTCACTCCTTAGCAGATTCCTATATGGAACCAGATACAAAAGATTGTATCGCTAATGGTGTATTCACAGTAGGTAACTATTTCTTCGGTGGTGTAGGACACGTAAATGTAGACTACGGTAAAATCTTAGAAAAAGGTTTCCGCGGTGTATTAGAAGAAACAATTACAGCATTACATGCATTAGACGAAGATGATCCTAGCAGCATTAAGAAAAAACAATTCTACAACGCAGTTATTATTTCCTACAATGCAGCTATCCGATTCGCACATCGCTATGCTGAAAAAGCTCGTGAATTGGCAAGTCAAACATCTTGTCCAACTCGTAAAGCAGAATTACAACAAATCGCCGCTAACTGTGATCGCGTACCTGAATTCGGTGCTCGTAACTTCTGGGAAGCATGTCAATCTTTCTGGTTCTTACAAATCATGGTTCAAATTGAGTCCAATGGTCACTCCATCTCCCCAGGCCGTTTTGACCAATACATGTATCCATACTTAAAAGATGATCCAATTGATCGCGTAAAAGCACAAGAATTAGTAGATTGTATCTGGGTTAAATTGAACGACATCAATAAAACTCGTGATGAAGTCTCTGCACAAGCATTCGCTGGTTATGCAGTATTCCAAAACCTTTGCGTAGGCGGTCAAGACTCTGAAGGTAAAGATGCAACAAATGAAGTATCTTACATGTGTATGGAAGCAGTAGCACACGTTCGCTTACCAGCTCCATCCTTCTCTGTACGTGTACATCAAAATGCCCCAATGGAATTCTTATATCGCGCTTGCGAAGTATCCCGTTTAGGCTATGGTGTTCCAGCATTCTACAATGACGAAGTAATCATCTTGGCTCTTGTATCTCGTGGCGTAGCATTAAAAGACGCTCGTGACTACTGTATCATCGGTTGTGTTGAACCACAAGCGGGCCATCGTACTGAAGGTTGGCATGATGCAGCGTTCTTCAATATCGCAAAAGTTCTTGAAATTACTCTTAACAACGGACGTTGTAATGGCAAACAATTGGGACCTAAAACTGGCGAATTAGAAGAATTAGATACTATGGATAAATTGTTGGCAGCATACCAACAACAAATGGAATACTTCGTTCGTCACTTAGCAAAAGCTGACAACGCTGTTGACTACGCTCACATGGAACGCGCACCATTGCCATTCATGTCTGCGATGGTTGATGATTGTATCAAACGCGGTAAATCTTGCCAAGAAGGCGGCGCGATCTACAACTTCACAGGACCTCAAGCATTCGGTGTTGCTGACGCAGGTGACTCCTTATATGCAATCCAAAAAAATATTTTCGAAGACAAACGCTTTACATTAGCTGAATTGCGTGAAGCATTAGAAGCTAACTTCGGTTATAGCGATAGCGCAGCTCCAATTTGCACTCCATCTATTCCAGAATCTACATTAGATGAAGCTCAAATCTATGAAGCAGTTAAGAAAATCTTATCCTCCACAGGATCTATCGACATTGCTACATTGGAATCTCATTTGAAACAAGGTACTGGCACAGGTACAAGCTGTGGATGCAAATCACAAGCTGATCCAAGCAAATATGCAACTATCCGCAATATCTTGAAAAACACTGATTCCTTCGGTAATGATATTGAAGAGGTAGACCAATTCGCATATCGTTGCGGTAAAATCTACTGTAATGAAGTGGATAAATACATGAACCCTCGTGGCGGTCAATTCCAAGCTGGTATCTACCCAGTATCCGCTAACGTATTGTTCGGTAAAGACGTAGCTGCATTACCAGATGGACGTTTAGCAACTGAACCATTGGCTGACGGTGTATCCCCTCGCCAAGGTAACGACGTAAACGGTCCTACAGCGGCTTCCAACTCCGTAGCAAAATTAGACCATGCGCAAGCATCTAATGGTACATTGTACAACCAAAAATTCACACCAGCTGCGGTAGGTGGTGAACAAGGTTTGAAAAACTTCGTATCTATCATTAAGAGCTTCTTCGATAAAAAAGGTAGCCATGTTCAATTCAACGTTGTAGATAAACAAACATTGTTAGATGCACAAGAACATCCAGAAGATAACCAAGACTTGATCGTTCGTGTAGCAGGTTATAGCGCTCACTTCGTAACATTGGCTAAAGAAGTACAAGACGATATCATTAATCGTACAGAACATGAAATGTAGGTACATAATATAAAGGATAAGTTCGTATGGAATCAGTAGATTATAGTGTACAAGGCACTGTATTTGATATTCAACGCTTTTCCATTCACGATGGACCAGGAATCCGGACAATCGTATTTTTGAAGGGCTGTCCATTACGATGTAAATGGTGTTCTAATCCAGAATCACAACAATATTATCCTGAAGTAGTGTATCGAAAACAACTCTGTATTGGTTGTAAAGCTTGTCAGGCAGTTTGCCCTAAACAGGCCATTGCTGATAGCAATCCGTACTGGATTGACCGTACACTCTGTGACAACTGTTCAGAGTGTACCATGGTCTGTCCTACCAGTGCACTTTCTATGAAAGGTAAGTTGATGAGTGTCGAGCAGGTAGTACGAGAGCTAAAAAAAGATGCCACACAGTACTTTCGGTCCAATGGCGGCATCACCTTATCTGGTGGAGAGGCATTGACACAACCAAAGTTTGCTAAAGAAATCTTTAAAGCTTGTAAAGCACAAGGATGGCATACCGCAATAGAAACAGAAGGGTATTATGACACAAAGATTGTAGAAGAGATTATGCCGTACATCGACTTAGTTCTACTAGATATCAAAAGCGTTAATCCAGAGCAACATAAAAAGTTCACTGGTGTCGATAACGCAAGGATCAAAGAGTCGGCTAAAGTCATACAGTCTATCGCAAATACAACAGTGCGTGTTCCTACGATTCCTGGGTTTAATGCGAGCGAAGAAGATATTCGTGGTATAGCGGAGTTTGTGAAGGAAAATATGCCTAATGTTCATGATATACACTTGTTGCCATATCATAATTATGGACAAGGGAAATATGAACTATTGGGACGTGAATATGAATTAGAAAATACACCAAAGATTCCAGAAGAAGAAATGGAAACGTATAAAAAAATAGTAGAATCATATGGTTTAAACTGTATTATTGGTGGTTAGGAGGTACTATGGATACAGCATTATTAGAAAAAGTGATGGGTCAAGTATCAGAAGAACTTGGCATTAAAAAGCCGCAAGGCACAACAGCAGGATCCATCGGAGTTACTGAATTTGTAGGTACTGCAATGGGCGATACAATTGGTCTTGTGATTGCCAGTGTGGATCCGTTATTAACAGAAACAATGGGATTAGGAAAATTCAAATCCATCGGTATTATCGGCGGTCGTGTAGGCGCAGGCCCACAAATTATGGCTGTGGATGATGCAATCAAAGCAACGAATACTGAAATTATTACAGTAGAGTTGCCTCGTGATACTAAAGGTGGCGCAGGTCATGGTTCCTTGATCTATATCGGTGCTCATGATGTATCCGATGCTCGTCGAGCTGTTGAAATTGCATTGG
This sequence comes from Veillonella sp. oral taxon 780 str. F0422, assembly GCF_000221605.1. Lineage (NCBI taxonomy): Bacteria > Bacillati > Bacillota > Negativicutes > Veillonellales > Veillonellaceae > Veillonella > Veillonella sp. oral taxon 780. The sequence continues at coordinate 14,499 of NZ_AFUJ01000040.1, forward strand.
AAGCTGTTCCAAAATACTTTGGAGATGTATACGCTAATGATGCAGGTCACTTGGAATTCCAATACACAGCACGTGCAAGCTATTGTTTAGAAGCCGTATTCAACACTCCATTAGGTAGATCTTTTGGTATGGTATGTGCAGGCCCAGCAGCGATTGGTGCAGTACTTGCGGATACAGCAGTAAAATCTGCCAATGTAGAAGTTGTTTCGTACGCATCACCAAAATCTGGTACAAGTTTCTCTAACGAAGTAATCTTAACATTCTCTGGAGACTCTGGTGCTGTTCGTCAAGCTGTGAAAGCAGCTCGTGAAGTGGGTATTAAATTGCTTGGTGCTTTAGGTGACACACCTACATCGAGTACAACACCATACATTTAATAGGTTAGTATAGAAACATAGGAGGATATTATGGTTTCAGATGCATTAGGAATGGTAGAAACAAAAGGTTTAGTAAGTGCGATTGAAGCAGCAGATGCTATGGTAAAAGCTGCTAACGTAAACTTAGTAGGCTATGAAAAAATTGGTTCTGGATTAGTAACAGTTATGGTTCGTGGTGATGTTGGTGCAGTAAAAGCAGCTGTTGAAGCTGGTGCAGTAGCAGCTCGTGCAGTAGGCGAAGTTGTATCCTTACACGTTATCCCTCGTCCTCACATCGATACAGAACGTATTATTCCAACTCTTAAAGCGTAATGTAGCGTGGCATATGAGGCATCGTCCTTATATGCCACTACTTTAGAGGAGGCACTATGAAAGATAGAGACCTATCTAGGCTCCTAGAAGACATGGTGGCACGTATTTTAGCAGAACAATCTCATGAACAAAGTGTAAGAAAATTATATGTTGTCTTTGATGAACAGTGGCATCATGAAAATTATGCGTTGGCGAATCAATTGACTACATGTGACTTCACACAAGTTCATGCCATTGTTCCCAAGAACGGTGATCCAGAAATGGAACGTCGAGTGAAAGAAATTCATCCTTTTCTTATGCAATATCCCTATGGAGAGGAACCCGCTTTTACAGAACACGATTGCATAGTATTACCTTATATAGGAAGAAATGATGTCATTCATATTGCCTTAGGCTATAGTCAATCGGATCTGTCGGAAGTGGTAAAGAAAGCTTTTACAGCAGGTGCTAGTATCTATGTACTGCCAACATCCATAGAGCCTTTATCAGGAAAAGAACCAGGTCCCTACCAACAGATGGTGCAAGGGTACTATCAAACAATATTTGAGTTAGGGATACGATACATAGACCATATTCGTCATATGAATTGAGTCCTATGAGATAGGAGTAAGCATGTATTTAGCAAAAGTGATTGGTAATGTTGTAGCAACGAAGAAAAGTGATACCCTATTAGGATATAAGTTGATGATTATACAGCCTGTCGATGCATCGCTTTCGCCAGCTCATAGAGAACAAGTAGCAGCTGATTTTGTAGGAGCTGGTGTAGGTGAATATGTGCTAGTTGGAACGGGGTCTTCAGTACGAGTGGAAGAGAACCGAAAAGGGGCTACCATAGATTTAGCAATCATTGGTATTGTAGACTCTGTTGTTATTTAGTAAGGAGGCAAATATGGGAACCCAAGGTGGGATATTTTCCTCAGTAACACAGGTTGTGCATGCATCAAAACAAGCATTTCACATCTATCAAAAGTTGAGCCTACGGGAACGGAAGCAGTTGATTCAGGCTATCCGTGAAGGATTACGAAGCTATTGTCTAGAATTTGCCGCGCTTGCTTGTGAAGAAACTGGTATGGGTAAAGCGGAAGATAAGGCCATTAAGATTAAACTTGCTTTGGAAGAAACGCCGGGCCCAGAAGATTTAATTACAGGAACAACGCAGGGAGAAAATGGAATTGTCTTAACAGAACCATTTCCATATGGTGTTGTATGTGCTATACATCCAAGTACCAATCCTTGTGAAACGTTGATCAACAATACAATTAGTTTGTTGTCAGCAGGAAATGTAGTGATTCATTGTCCACATCCAAGAGCCATGGAAGTATCTAAATATATTACGAAAGTGATGAATAAAATTATCTTAGATAAATTTGGCATATGTAACTTAATCACCACACCAGATACTTGTTCCTTAACATATCTTAATGAAATAATGAATCATCCAGATGTAGAATTGATTTTATCTACTGGTGGGTCAGATGCAGCTAGGAGCGCATTAGCCTGTGGTAAGAAAGTTATTTCAGCAGGTCCAGCGAACCCTACATTTGTGGTAGATGAAACGGCTGATATCGATCGAGCAGCCTATTGCATTCACAAAGGTGCATCCTTCGATCATAACATTACCTGTACATCGGAGAAAAATGTCATTATTGTAGAATCTGTAGTACCTGCATTTCGGTCGGCCTTAGAAAGACTCAATGTGTATTATGTGGATTCAGTGGGAGAAATGTTGCAATTATCAAAAATTCTCTTAACTGAAGATATGGAAGTAAATCGTCAATATGGCGGTAAATCGGCAGATGAGATTTTAAAAGATGCAGGAATTCATACGAATCGTTCCTATGATTTGATTGCTGTAGAAACAGTTAAAATCCATCCATTTGTGACACAGGAAATATTAGCTCCATTGATTACAGTGGTGAAAGCTAGTAATTTTGAAAGTGCCCTACAAATTGCTGTTGATGCAGAACAAGGTTATCACCATACAGCAGGCATTCATTCTCGCGATACGGAGCGTTTACGGCAAGCAGCAAAAGCTTTCCGAACTACAATCTTTGTTAAAAATGGATGTTCCTTAGATGGAATTGGTATCTGTGGCGTAGGAGCCACATCTTTCACGATTGCCAATGTCACTGGTGAAGGAGCCATAACGGCGAAAGACTTAGTCCGTCGCAGAAGATGTGTGTATGTAGAAACGCTATGTTCTTATACATAATAACTATGATTAAATTTCATGACAAAAATCATACTTTTTTACATGATTTTTGCAATTACTGTCGTATACTATAAGTAGAGATATTTTACGTATTGTATAGGAAAGGTAATAAAAAGGAATGCCACGAAATACTTTGGAAGACAATCGAAACGAAGAATCAGGACTGGATATTATGACTGTCATAGGTCATGATTTATTGGAAGGGATCCAAGAAGCGGTTGCCAACGTGACAGGAATAGCTTTTGTGACAGTAGATTATAAAGGTGATGTATTAACAGAAGCAACACGGTTTTGCAACTATTGTAAGAAAATAAGAGATAATCCTACATCGTCATTATTGTGTAAGTTATCCGATGCATCAGGTGCGATTATTGCTGCCACTAATAAAGAGGTGAGCATTTATATTTGTCCTTGCGGACTTTTAGAAATTGCTATACCGATTATCGTGGATGGTCATTATTTAGGCGGATTTATTGGAGGACAGATTCTATGTGATGATGTACCAGATACAATAGTCCGGTTGAGTAAAAATATGGTACCTGGTGGAGCACAATTAGTGAACCAAGATATCGAAACTACGAATCCGGAAGAGTTAGCAGATATTAAGCGGTATAGCTATAATGAAGCGCTTTCTATCGCAAAACTAGTGGAGTTTATTATTAATCAACTTACAAATCATGAAATTGTATCGAATAGAAATAAACAAAAGAATTTAAATCGTATAGAAGCATTAGAAAAAGAAGTATTAGAAGCAGAAGATAAGATTTGCTGCTTACAAAGTGAGCTAGAAAAATATAAGCGCTATGTAGATATGGTACGTAACTGTAAATTGCTTAGCGTAGTAGATAGCTTATCTGTAGTAGAAGAAGCAGAAAAAACGGAAGCAGCGATTCTGGATTATATTCATGTATTAGCACTTCATCATGATAGTCTATTTGAAACAAGTATTAAAGAGGAATGTTCGCGCATCGAATCTACAGTATCTCTCTTAAACTATCGTGAAGATTGCCACATAGGCTGGCATATGGATGTAGATGAGAGCCTGTGGCACTACATGTTACCGTCCTATAGCGTATGGCAATATGTATATCAAGTGGCAGAAAGAGCACAACAAGAGGGGCATGCAAAGATTTCTATGAAACTACATGCAGAGCTCCAAGGTGATCAAGTATGTATTATTATAGAAGATGATACATTGCAGATTCACTCTGATGAAGTACTTGTACTACACAAATTACTACAAGATGTGACGCGGTTAATACATGGAGATACCATAGAGTCAACCTTATCTCCAACGAGTCAAGCTATTTTAAAATTACACCAAACGTTTATAGAATACCATGGCACTTCTGCTAAAGTACATTGTTATCCATTGCCAAAGGGTGGGATACAGGTGATGTTATCCTATCCAGTAGAATAAGACAAGGAGGTATTTTGTGATGAAGATACTTTTGGTAGATACCGATAAGTTGCATATGAAAGCACTACAAAAACGAATTGCACTCCATATGCAAGCGGAGGTCATCTGCATTAGTACATATCAAGAAGTACTTTCCTTACCGAAGGAAGAAATAATTTCTGTCGCTTATATAGCAATGGATATTAGCCATCAAAAAGCAGGTGACATTATTCGACATATCTATTACACCTATCCAACATGCCGGATTGTGATGATGTTGAATAAAGAAACGCAAGCTGTTAACCAAATGACTATGAAATATTCCGGAATTGGATATTTATATAAACCTTTTAGCTGGGATGATTTTTATAAATGGATTCCAGCAAAGGGGATGACTAAAGAAAAAGAGGTCACAGGGAAATCCCTAGATCTGTTGGAGGGAATTGTACAAGGTTTTCAGCAAGGTGATTTTGAGGTAGCCTATGACAGATTATACCAAGTATGTCAGTATACATATGAACATAGTGATAGCCAGTCAATTGCCAGTGAACTATATGAACTGGTAGACCAGGTACAACACAAGGTCTTAGACACGCATGTATTGAAGTTACATACGATGGTGTCAAAGATACAGTTGGAACCTGTACATACAAAATATGGAGAAGGACTCGCTATATGGACATTTAAAATTGTTGATTTCCTGTTTATGAAACTATATCAAGGGAAACAAGAAATTTTACATACTGTTCTCTACTATATTCATACACATATACAAGAAGATATTTCTTTAAAAGATATAGTTGTTTCTTGTAATGTAAGCCAAGGCTACATTAGTCGTATATTCAAACATAAGTTAAATATGACAATTATGCAGTATATACACAAGAAAAAATAAATTTAGCGAAGGAATATATACTTGGAACGGAAAAGAGCGGATCCTATATTGCTAACATATTGGGATATAGTGATGTGAGCTATTTTTGTAAAATTTTCAAAAAACATGAACATAAAACAATCTCACAATATCGAGATCAAGTCATTAATGGATTGGTGGAAACCTATGAAACAATCTGAGTATTTACATTTAGTAACGGAGCGCGTCATAGCAAAGTTACAAGAATTAAATAGATGTAGCGTACCAATTGGTGTTTCAAATCGTCATGTTCATGTGTCAAAAGAAGCATATACCGTTTTATTTGGACAAGATGAACTGACAAAAAAAGTAGACTTGAAACAACCAGGACAATATGCTGCAAATGAAACAGTAACTCTAGTAGGACCGAAAGGCAGTATTGAAAAAGTACGTATTTTGGGACCTTTTAGGAATGATACACAAGTGGAAATCTCTCTAACAGATTCATTTACGTTGGGAGTACCAGGCGTGATACGTGAATCTGGTGATTTACGGGAAACTCCAGGTATAACGTTACTAGGACCGAAAGGGAAATTAACGATTTCTCAAGGTGTGATCGTAGCGCATCGACATATCCATATGCATCCTGATGATGCAAAACGTATGGGCGTGATCGATAAAGAGCGAGTGACAGTGACTGTACATGGAGAACGCGAGCTGACATTTTCCAATGTAATTATTCGAGTATCGCCGAAGTTTGCTTTAGAAATGCATATCGATGTAGATGAAGCGAATGCAGGACGGATTAAAACAATGATATTGGAATTGTATCGAAATCATAGAGGAGATACGAATGAACTTAGAAATGATTGAAAGTATAGTGAAACAAGTAGTGAAAGATTTACAACAAGAAGGCGTAGGTATGGAAACAACTCGGTATGAATATGGCGTGTTTGATACCATGGAGGCTGCGATTGATGCGAGTGAAGTGGCACAAAGAGAGTTGTTAGCTTTTTCATTACAAGATCGTAATGCATTTGTGGATGCCATCCGTGAAACTGTGTTACAAAAAGATCATTTAGAAATGATTTCACTCATGGCAGTCGAAGAAACAGGCATTGGTAGATATAGTGATAAATTGATTAAAAACCGAGTAGCTGCTGTGAAAACACCAGGTAAAGAAGTGTTGGAAACGCGTGCTATGACTGGTCATGATGGATTGACAATTGAAGAATTTTGTCCATTTGGCGTGATTGGTGCCATAACACCAACAACAAATCCAACAGAAACAATTATCAATAATTCTATCTCCATGATCGTTGGCGGTAATACGGTGGTATTTAGCCCACATCCAAGAGCTAAAAAAGTATCTACTATTTTAGTGCAAATGATTAATAAAGCACTAGAAGCGGCAGGTGCTCCGAACAACTTGGTAACGATGGTGCGTGAACCATCGATTGAAAGTACACAATGCATGATGAGTCATCCAAAAGTAAGATTGTTAGTTGCTACAGGTGGACCTGGAATTGTAAACCAAGTCTTATCCTCTGGTAAAAAAGCGATTGGCGCCGGCGCTGGTAACCCTCCAGTAGTCGTAGATGAAACAGCACATATTGAACAAGCAGCGAAAGATATCGTCAGTGGTGCAAGTTTTGATAATAACGTTCCATGTATTGCTGAAAAAGAAGTGTTTGTTGTGGAATCTGTGGCAGATCAATTGGTATACCATATGAAAAAGAATGGTGCTTATGAAATTACTGATATGTCTATTCTAGATACATTAGTTGAAAAAGTAACTAAGAAAGATGGTAAACCAAATCCAGATTTTGTAGGTAAATCTGCAAAAGATTTATTAGCATTAGTAGGTATTGTGGTAGATGACAGTATTCGATTAATCATTGCTCGTACATCAGAACATCATCACCTAGTAACAGAAGAAATGATGATGCCAATTTTACCAATCGTAGCGGTTCCAAATGTAGATATTGCTATAGAATGTGCATACCGCGCAGAATTGGGAAATCGTCACACAGCGATGATGCACTCTCAAAATTTAGAAAAATTATCTAAAATGGCGAGATTGTTAGAAACTACGATTTTCGTAAAAAATGCTCCATCCTATGCAGGTATTGGTGTAGGTGGTGAAGGGCATACTACCTTTACCATTGCAGGCCCAACAGGAGAAGGTATTACATGTGCAAGATCGTTCTGTCGCATTCGTCGTTGTGTATTAAGTGAAGCATTTAGCTTAAGATAAGTGAGGCTTATATGAATCAATCGTTAGGACTATTAGAAGTAAAAGGCTTGTTAGGCGCAGTTACCATGTCCGATGTAATGGTAAAAGCATCTAATGTGCACGTAGTAAATATTGACAAAGCTAATGGTTTTGGTTGGTTTACTGTGAAAGTAGTAGGCGATGTGGGAGCTGTGCAATCAGCTGTTGAAGCAGGCGCTATGGTGGCAAAAGAGATGGGTTGTTTTGTAAGCTCTAAAGTGATTCCAAGAGTATCGCAAACTGTTATCGATGTCTTCTTACAAGAAGAACCGGCAGCTGTGAAAGAAGAACCTATAGCAGAACCTGTGGTGGAAACCGTGGTGGAAACTGTCGTGGCAGAGCCGGAAAAAACAGTACAAGAAACAGATACAGTAATGGCTGAAGCCATTGCTGAATTGACAAATATTGTGATTGGTGAAGAATCTACACCATCTACAACAGAAGTAGCACCGAAAGCTACAGGTGCTAAAAAATCAGCTAAAACGACTAAAGCTAAAAAGAAAAGTAGTTCTAAAAAATAAGGAGGTTTATCATGAATAACGCATTAGGTATGGTAGAAACAAAAGGTTTAGTAGCAGCTATTGAAGCAGCAGATGCAATGGTGAAAGCATCCAATGTAGAATTAACTGGCTATGAAAAAATTGGTTCTGGTTTAGTAACTGTGATGGTTCGTGGTGATGTTGGTGCTGTTAAAGCAGCCGTAGAGGCGGGTGCAGTAGCAGCTGGTAACGTAGGCCAAGTTGTATCTACTCACGTAATTCCTCGCCCACATCACGATGTAGAAACATTGTTGACTAAATAGTAGAATAGCCTTTAGTAAGGAGGATGGACATGGATATTTATGATTCAGTCCGAAATATTATTGCAAACATAGAGCGCGTGCCATCCACTACACAAGAGGGAATTGCCCCCATTGGACGAGCAGCACAGTGGTCTAGATATACAGGAATTACCGTTGAATCTGTGGTGGATACTGTCGTTGAAGCTTGCGAACAAGAGGCGAAACGATTGGGAATTCCTGTTGTGATTGCTATTGTGGATGCGAGCGGATCGTTAGTGTATCAACGGCGTATGGAACGAGCTCTTGGTGTAAGCATAGAACTAGCCCCTAATAAGGCCTATACAGCAGTAGCTTTTCGGTGCGGAACAGAAAAGTTAGGAGCCGTAGTGCAGCCAGGGACTCCTCTTTATGGTATTGAGACGATGGTCAAAAGACCCATAGTCTTATTTGGCGGTGGTGAGCCACTAATGTTAGAGAATCATCTAATCGGTGGTCTAGGTATTAGTGGCGGCACTGTAAAAGAAGATGTGCTCATAGTGAATGCAGGGCTACGAGCTTTTCAGTCATATATACAAGGGGCGTAATCATGGAATCATGGTCATTTAAAACGCAAATTTTTACAGGACAAACAGAACACTCTGCCAATGGTACTAAAACAGATGCTTTAGAAAGACTTCGCTTATTAGAAGGAGAACGTATTTTTATCATCTGTGACCCATTTTTAGAAGGAACACCAGCATTACAGACAGTGATTGACTTGGTGAATACAAGCAATACCTATGTTGTATATTCTAATGTAGTACCAGATCCACCTATTGATTCCATTGTCAAAGGGGTAGAGGTATTACAGAAAGAAAAAGCCACAGTACTGATCGTCATTGGCGGAGGATCTGCCATTGATACAGCGAAAGGTATTAACTATTTCTGTAAAACAATTTATGGCATCTGCGTTAAAAAATTTATTGCCATACCAACAACTAGCGGAACTGGATCTGAAGTGACATCCTTTGCTGTTATTACAGATACTAAAACAGGTATAAAGTATCCGTTGGCAGATGACAGCTTATTGCCAGATGAAGCGATTTTAACAACATTCTTTGTGAAATCGGCACCGCCAAAAGTAACCGCTTATAGCGGCATGGATGTACTTGTACATGCCATGGAAGCCTTGGTGGCTACAGAGGCCAATCATTTTACCGATGCATTAGCTGAAAAAGCAATAGAATTAGTTATTAAGAATTTACCAACATGTGTAGAGCGTGGAACTGACGAAGTAGCACGAGCAGCGATGCATGAAGCATCCTGCATGGCAGGGCTAGCTTTCAATCAAGCTGGTCTAGGCATTACCCATGCCTTAGCACATCAATTGGGCGGTCAATTCCATGTGCCGCATGGATTAGCCAATGCGATGCTATTGCCCTATGTCATTATGTATAATGCAGCCAACTCTAATGAGGCTAAATTAAAATACATTTCGATTGCACAAAAACTCTCCTTAACCACCGAATCTGATGATGAAAGTGCACAAATTGCTGCTTTAGTACGATGTGCACAATCTTTAGCACGTCGAGTGGGTTGCATTATAACAATGAAAGAGTTTGGTATTGATGAAGTTTCCTTTAAGGATTCCTTTCCTACATTAGTGCAACAGGCTATGGTGGATCGTACCTACCCAGGGAATCCATACGCGGCCACAAAAGAAGATTTAACACGTATATTAACATGTATTATATGAGGTAACACATATGGATGCTACACAAGTGTATGTTAGTGAATTTATCGGAACAGCTATTTTAATGGCTTTCGGTAGTAGTTGTAACGCTGGATTATTACTTAAAAATACAATCACAAGCGCTATTAAAACAAACTGGATTGGATTGATGTTTGGTTGGGGATTTGCAGTTACATTTGCAGTCTATGTGGCCGTTCACTTAGGTGGCGTAGGACACTTGAACCCAGCATTAACGATTGCTTTTGCAGCAGGTGGATTATTCCCTCCTGAGTTAGTATTGGGAGCCGTTATCGCTCAATTATTAGGTGGCTTTGTAGGCGCAGGCATTACGATGCTACATTACTATCCTCACTTCAAGATTACTGGTCCAGATGAAGGAAACTGTGTAGGTATTTTTGCTACAGGTCCAGCTTGTGATGAACGAGCTTGGAACTTACTATCTGAAGTGATTGCTACTTTCTTATTCATCTTTTGTGTACTTTTCTTGGGACCTATGGCCGATGGTTTAGCACCACTTATTATTGGTTTCCTTGTAGCAAGCATCGGTTTCTCTTTTGGTGGAACTACAGGCTTTGCATTGAATCCTGCTCGTGACTTTACTCCACGTTTGGCCTATGCGATTTTACCACTTCCTAACAAAGGAACTGCGAATATGGGTTATGCTTGGGTACCAATTGTAGGACCAACGATTGGGGCACTATTAGCAGTGGGTGCATTTAACTGGCTACATGTAGCTTTACATTTATAATTGGAAAGGAGGTTATATCCTATGCTAGATAAACAACGTATCATTCAAGAGTCAGTACCAGGAAAACAAGTCACATTAGCTCATGTATTAGCGAATCCAAAAAGGGACTTATACAGTAAATTAGGTCTAGATAGCGAAGGTCGTAGTGCTGTAGGTATTTTGACGATTACCCCAGGGGAAGCGGCTATCATTGCAGGAGATATGGCCTCTAAAGCAGCCAATGTACATATCGAATTTATCGATCGATTTTCAGGGGCTGTGTTAATATCAGGAGATGTTTCAAGCGTAGAGGTATCACTCTCTAGTGTATTACAGGGATTCTCGGAATTGCTACAGTTTAGCGTAGTTCCTCTTACAAGGAGCTAACCGTGGATACCTTGCGTAGTACTTTGTGGGTTGGTAGCACCTATAGTCATGTGGAAACTGTGGTACAATGTCTTTTAGGCGGAAAGAAGACGTTGCCACGGCCAATGGCGGTGTATCGTGAAGGCAATTGTGTGCTAACTCCCGGAGAGTACATTGAAAATCCTTGGTATTTTTCTGCTCTTTTAGTGTCATCATACGATGTGGATACCGTGGTACTGGGCTACCGCTTAGGGGAACCATTCAATCCCTATCCACCAGCTACGGCAGGAGCTTTTAATCGCAATGTAGTAGGCGTTGTGGTTATGAATGATGCATTAGATGCGTCTCAGATTGGTGAAAGTGTTCGCCTACTACGACTAGCGGGGGCTAATGACATCTGTGTCGTAATGGAGTCGGAAGAGGACATAACAGAACAAAATTTAATACAAGATATACCAATGGTGACCTATGGATACGAGGCTCTTAGAGAAATGCTATCTGTAAAGGAATAACGATCACCATAGTGAGTGGATAGAAAAGCACCTTCCTTTGTGGTGGTGCTTTTTTGTTACACTATGATAGTTATTAAATAAAATTTATTTTACTATCACATGAAACCTATAGTATGATAAACTAAAAGTATATTCTTTCACGCAATGAATGTGTATGAGCAATTGTATAGTCAAATCCTTTACTTAAAAAGGTAACAGACTGTGTTCTACAATGGGCATGTGGACACAAGCGGTTAGTAGCTAAGTGCTACAGTTAGGAGGCAGTAATGATGAAAGGGAAGGCATTACGTATTGTGGTGAGTACGATATGAAACATTCTATATTACTCATTACGTCTATGACGAAGCATTGGCAATGGGCTAAAGAAATAGAACAGAAGTATACAGATGAGACTATGTCCTTGGGCATAGTCTTTCTGTCATCTGAAAATATAGAGTTAGAAGATGTTCAGAGGGCGATTGATGGTACGGATATAGTACTATTTACTCATGTAGGAAGTACCTTAGATACTCCTTTGGTAAAAGGGATTCACAAATATATTACACAGAAACAAGTTCCTTATGTATTACTATTCCATGATTCAGCGTCGGATATACAGCGATATGGTATTGCAGATGAGGACATTGATCAAATTAAGGCTTATTTGCACCAAGGTGGAAGAGAAAACTTTTATGGACTGTGCCAATATATGCTATCCTTACAAGGTTATACAGGGCCAGTAGAGCCGGTGAAAGAACTACCATACCAAGGTATTTTAGGCAGACAAGGGGAAGTGTATCCATCCTATGAGGAATATCGTAAGGACTATGATCATGTCGGTCCAGTGGTAGGTATTTTCTTTTATCGAGATGAATGGGTGCAAGGTCAATTAGACTATCCCTATGCACTGTATGATCGTGCATTAGAACAAGGGTTATCGCCGGTATTAGTATTTGGTCAATACAGCAGTAAATCTGGTGGACAATTACGGTGGTACGATTGTTGGCACACGTTGTTTGATCATCAAGTGAAAGAGACAATATCTCTCATCATTAATACATGCAAGTTTTCCATCATTGGCTTGCAGGGGGCGAGTCGTGATGAACTGACAGATTTAGGAATCCCTATTTTGCAGGGCTTTGTTACCTATACTACTCTTGAAAGATGGCAAACACGTTCACAAGGGTTAGAGCCTATGGATATATCCTTTTCCTTGTCATTGCCGGAAATAGATGGCATTTTAAACGGTCATATTGTAGGTACCAGAACGTATTCAGAGGAAAGAGGCTACTATTTTAAACCATATCCTGAGGGGATTCAAAAGTTAGTAGACCAAGCCAAACGATGGATTGCATTGCAACAGAAACATAGGTCAGAAGTAAAGATTGCTCTATTCCTTCATAATTATCCTCCTAAAAATTCACATATTGGCAATGCCTGTGGGCTAGACACGCCAGAATCTGTACTACGGTTGTTGCAAGAATTACAACAGAACGGATATACAGTAGACGGTATCCCTCAAACGAGTGAAGATCTAATGATGATACTGACCAAACATGCTACGAATGATGTAGATTGCTTGACCGATTCAGCCGTAGAGAAAGCCCCGAAACTACCGAAAGAAGTGTATACGACGTGGTTTTCAAAGCTGAATAGTGCTACCCAAGAATCACTACTACAACATTGGGGACAGCCCATAGGAGAGATATTTGTAGAAGCGGATGAGCTTATTATTCCCGGTGTGGCCTTTGGCAATGTGTGGGTATTAGTACAACCGCCACGTGGATTTAGTGATAATCCAGATGCTTTGTACCATTCGCCGGACATTCCGCCTACGCATCACTATGAGGGAGTATATCATTGGGTGCGTACTGTATTTCAAGCTGATGTGGCGATTCATATGGGGACACATGGCAATTTAGAATGGCTACCTGGTAAGGGTACCGCCTTAAGCGAATATTGTTATCCCCAATTAGGGATTGAGGATATTCCGAATCTATACCCGTATTGGACGACTATTGTCGGTGAAGGTATCCAAGCAAAACGGCGTAGCCATGCTGTTTTACTTAGCTATTTGTCACCACCTATGAAGCGGTCTGGTTTGTATGGTGACTATGAAACGCTAGAACGATATTTGGACGAATATGACCATATGAAAGCGCAGGAAACAAACCAAGAGCAAGTGGTACTAGGGTATATATTATCATCCGTGAAAGAGTGTCATTTAGAGCACTTGTGCGAAGCCTTCGACTGGTACCAAGAGGGCGGGCAGGTACACTTTGTGGTAGATAGAACTGTCAGTGAAGAAGAGTGGCGTGCCTTAGCTGACTCCATTCATGTAGACGAGGTAGAAGAACTATTAGGGGATATTCATAATTATTTGATGGATATCCAACATCGTCATATTCGTTGTGGCTTGCATATTTTAGGGCAAAATCCAACCACAGAGGAAGAGGACGGGTATATAGATGCTTTCATAGACATGCATAGTGTGCCAGACGATGCACAGAAAGAAACGCTGTGTGAGACCTACCTCGCAGGGTTGCGCCAAACCACAGAAGAAATGTGCCAATTGTTACGAGGTTTAGAAGGAAACTATATTCCACCTAACATCGGTGGCGCTGTTACTAATGGTGGTATCGATGTGCTACCGATGGGGCGCAATTTTTATGGCGTTGATGAACGGACCTTGCCGACCTTGCCTGCCTATGCCATCGGTTGTGAACTAGGCGATGCGTTGCTCAATGAATATATTCGAGAAGAACAGCGATACCCAGAGGAAATTGGTATTGTCTTGTGGGCAGACAACACGCAACGCTCACATGGACAATGTATTGGTGAAGTATTCTATTTATTGGGTGTACGACCAGTTTATACAGGAAGTCGTGTGTCCAATTTAGAAGTTATACCTCTCGAGGAATTAGGGCGACCACGCATCGATGTAACAAGCCGTATTAGTGGGTTATTCCGAGATATGATGCCTTCTGGTGTCATGTGGATTGCAAAAGCGGTGCAAATGGTAAACGCCCTAGCCGAAGATCATAGCGTGAATTATGTGAAAAAACATATAGACTTGGATACAGCTGCGTTAGTAGAAGATGGTATGGACTATGAAGAAGCTATCAAGGCTGCTTCGATTCGTGTCTTTGGCGATGCACCAGGTGCCTATGGGGCAGGAGTGAATCAAATTCTGGAACAAAGCAACTGGTCTACTCGTGAAGATTTAGCCAATGCCTATGTCACCTGGGGTGGCTATGGATATGATGAGCAAGGGGAGATTATTCCAAGCTATCAACAGTTTCGTAAGCGATTAGGTTCCATCGAAGTGACTGTGAAAAATGAAGATAACCGAGAGGTGAGTTTGTTGAGTACAGATGATTTCAATGCCTACCATGGGGGTATAATCGCGGCTGTGGAGGCGGTGAAAGGTACTAAGCCGAAATCATTTATAGGAGATACCACGTATCGTAAAGATATTTTGGTGCGTTCCTTAGAAGATGAAATTCAGCGTCAGTTCCGTAGTGAACCAATGAACCCTATTTTTATAGAGGGGATGATGAAACACGGCTACAAGGGGGCAGCGGATATGGCTTCCTATGTACAACATACCTATGAATGGGACGCCACTAGTGATATGATTCAAGATTGGATGTATGATGCCTATACAGACGAGTATGTCATGAATCAGGACGTACAGGACTGGATGCGCCAAGTCAATCCTTGGGCATTAGGGGCCATTTGTACTACTTTATTAGAAGCAGAACAACGAGGACTTTGGAAGGCCAGTGCGGAACGTATAGAAGGATTGCGCGATGTGGCAATGTCCTTGGAAGATGATCTAGAGGGGTATTATGATGAAACGTAAGGAGACTAACATGAGTACTATATATCCTTTTACAGCCTTAGTAGGACAAGATCAAATGAAATTGGCCTTACTCCTCAATGCGGTAGACCCACGGGTAGGTGGTGTATTGATACAGGGTGATAAGGGAACGGCAAAATCGACGGCGGTACGAGGCTTAGCCAAGGTGCTACCGATGCATCGTGATGGCACACCGATGAAAGTGGTGGACCTTCCATTGCATTGCACGGAAGACAGATTGGTGGGAACCTTGGATATTGAGCGGATGCTGCAAGAGGGGAAGCAAAAGTTTTCTCCAGGCATTTTATTTGAGGCTCACGAAAATATTCTCTATGTGGATGAAGTCAATTTACTAGAGGACTACTTAGTGGATACATTGCTAGATGTGGCGGCGATGGGTGTGAATCGGGTTGAACGTGAGGGCATTAGCCATAGTCATCCATCACGATTTATTTTGGTGGGCACCATGAACCCCGAAGAGGGGGCTATTCGTCCGCAATTGTTGGATCGCTTTGGTCTATCGGTGACTGTGAAAGCAGAAACAGATGTAGCATTGCGGATGGAAGTATTGCGTCGTCGATTGGCTTTTGAAGATACTCCACAAGCATTTATTGAGTCCTACAGGAAGGACGATGAAGCGTTGCGTAAAACCATTGAAACAGCGCGTAAAGCGTTGCCTACCATTGGGGTAGATGCAAATCTATTAGAATTGATTGCCAATATATCTATTACCCTAGGCGTAGAGGGACATCGTTCAGATATTACCTTGCTCAATAGTAGCCGTGCTTTGGCGGCCTTACAGGGGGAGCCCCATGTGACCATGGATCATCTGAAACAGTTGACACCGCTTGTGGTATCTCATCGGATGAAGCGGAAACCTTTTGAGCAACGTGAATTTGATGAAACTATGTTAGAGAATCTATGGGCCACCTATGAAGGGATACAGAAGTAGTAGAATCATCAAAGATTTTGTTAAAGGAGGTGAATGGTATGAGTGTACAACTGAATACAGGCATTCACCTCTTTTTGCAAGAACCTTTGTTGCGGACATTACTGATTTCAGGTGAAGTGGGAACGGGAAAAACTTATGCTCTGTTACAAGCATTGCTTGATAGGGGCCGAACCTATACGACGATTACATCCCACACAGATGTGAGTGCTATGCAGGAAGCAGTGGATATACAAAGGACCTTAGAAACAGCTCAAATTGTAAAACAAGCACATCCTTGGGACGTGTATGACTTGCTTATCTGCGAAGGATTGGATCACTTTGACCGGTCCATGTGGTTACGGATTCTTTATGAGCAAAATCATCGGTACGAAGCAGGAAGACCGCTACAAATCATTGGGACCTATACAGGAACAGAAGGGCTATCGCAATGGGTCTATGATATGGATTTGTGGATACCCATAGAATCCCCAGATGTGGATACTAGAGTGCGGATCCTAGCAGATAGAGACCATGCAGATATATATGAGAACGGTACGACTTGTGAAAGTTACCACAGGGAGGGAATATCAGTAGATGTATATGGAACTCATGGAGAAGAGTCGATTTGTTCTAAGGGGAAATTAATGGATGCACCTGGAATCCCAAACGTGCATGATAGCATATATACATATATTTCCAGTCTAGTAGAGAGATTTAACATTTCCTTTATGGGCATGGAATATATTTTACTAAAATCGGCCATAGGTTTAGCTAGAGAAAAAGGCCATCGATTTGTGGAGCCTAGGGATGTAGAAACAGTACTTCCTTGGACATTGCCTCAGAAAATGAAGAACCTAGTAAACCCTCGGATACAGCAAGATGGAGAGGCACAGGATTCATCTGATCGAATGCCATCCGATGAGGCAAGAAAGGAACAAGAGGAAAGAAAAGGGACTAGTTCAAACCGAGGGGAAGAGAACAGTTCTCCGCAGAAGGCTGGCAATGGCCAGTTGCAGGATGGGCAAGAGGAAAGAAGTCCTCAGGGAATGAGATCAGATGGTGATAGATCTTATGAGATGCAAAAAGAAGTGGAAGAGGACATTAATCAAGATACAAATCAGGCAGAGAAAGAAAATGGTTCTGTCTATATGGAGTTAGATGGACCACTGGGAAATGACACAGATAAAGAAGGTCTCAGTACATCCCATAGAGGTAAGGTAGAGGAGTCCTTTGCACTTTCAGAAGCAGTGGAAACGCAGGTATTACATTTATATGGGATGTTGCAATCTGGGCCGGAAAAGAAACACATAGACATCAGTGATGACGGTCGAGGCCCTAAGGTACATCGTCAAGGAACTATGGGGAGAACCATTGCATGGATACCAACGATAGTACAAGGGATTGTACGCAGTCGGCAAGTACCGATTCGGCTAACTATAGAAGATGTCAGATATGCTATGTATCAGGAAATGCCAAAAGAAGCCATCTATTTAGTAGTTGATACAAGTGGATCTATGGGACAGAGACAACGATTACAGGGGGCAGAGAAGTTACTTTCACAATTGGTACAGATGATGTATGTAAAACGACAGTATGTATCGCTCATCACCTTTCAAAAGCAAGGGGCGCAATGTGTGGTGCCGCTGACACAGCGAATTGAGACCATCCCCAAAGCATTGGGAGAAGCTCGTATTGGGGGCAGAACGCCCTTTGTAAAAGGCATTGAGGAAGCGGTCAAACAGATAGGCAACGACATGTCTCAAATGGGGCATGTACAAGCAAAGGTCGTAATTATTACAGATGGGAAGGTCACCTCACAAGCACTGCAGGGACTAGACGACATCGGTAGATGGCTTACGAATCAGGGGATACAAACAACGGTTATCGATACAGATACCAGTTTTGTACGTATGAACCGTGCCAAAGAAATTGCTCATATGTTAGGAGCAGAACTTATAAATATTTCTCAATATAGAGCGTATAACTAGTGATAGAATATATAGGTAAATATATGCGCCATATGCTATAATAGAAAGTAGAATCCAAATTTGGTTTGGTAAAAGGTAAGGTGTAATTATATATGGAAAAACGACAAGATTATTTGCAAATGATTGCAGGTGAGTCGGTGTCCCGTAGACCAGTTTGGTTTATGCGTCAAGCGGGACGAAGTCAAGCGGCATATCGCAAGATTAAAGAGCGATATAGCCTATTTGAGATTACTCATCAACCGGAATTATGTGCAAAAGTAACAGCTCTTCCCGTTCATGAGTATGATGTGGATGCAGCTATTTTGTACAAAGATATTATGACTCCTTTGGTGCCTATGGGCGTAGATGTGAACATAAAATCTGGTATAGGGCCAGTGATTTCTAATCCCATTCGGTCCAAAGATGATGTGGAAAAGCTACGGGATATTGTGGTAGAAGAATCGTTGGACTTTATGGTGAAAACGATCCAAATGTTGACGAAAGAAATGCTCACAGTTCCCTTAATTGGCTTTGCAGGAGCTCCTTTCACATTGGCTAGCTATATGATTGAAGGTGGCCCTTCTAAGAATTACCAGAAAACTCGTCAATGTTTAGTGGCAACCACTGAGATTTGGCATGCTTTGATGGAGCGATTGACTACTATGTCCATTACTTATATGGAAGGTCAAATTCAGGCGGGTGTGAATGCAATTCAAATTTTTGATTCATGGATTGGAGCCCTTTCCATGGAACAATATGAATGTGGCGTATTCCCGTATATGAAACATATTATTGGGACTATTAAAGAACGATATCCTCATATTCCTATCACTATGTTCGGCGTAGGTACTAAGCATTTATTCCCAGTGTGGAAAGAATTGCCATTAGATGTAATCGGTTGCGATTGGAGATGCTCCATTGCAGAAGCAAGTGCGATGGGCATCAAGCAAACATTACAAGGGAATTTAGACCCTGCCTATTTATTTGCAGATTGGAAGACAATTCAAGGTGAAATTGATCGTATTTTGGCAGAAGGTGCTGCTCATGGAAAGCATATTTTTAATTTAGGCCACGGTGTTGTGCCAGATGCGAATCCTACAGTATTGCGAAACATAGTGGAGTATGTACATGACAGAGGATAAAGAGATACAACAAGTTTGTGTATTGGTATTAGATTATGGCTCTCCCCGTTCCTTAGAAGATGTGAAAGAGTATTACACTCGTATACGGAGAGGTCACGGGCCAAGTGACGAAGAATTACAAGGTTTGCGACATAAGTATGAATGCATTGGTGGACAATCCCAATTAATGGAGTCCACCGCATGGCAAGTAGCGCGATTACAAGAAGAGTTACAAAACGAACTACCCTTTGCAAAGGTAACGGTGGTACAAGCACATAAATATATAGAACCACTCATCGCGGATGTAGGCAAGGAATTGAATCACTATGATACAGTAGTGGTGCTTATGATGAATCCTTATGGAACAGACATATTGAATGCATCCTATCTAGAGCCACTGAAACCGTTTATGAATGACCGATGGAAGGTAGTGCCACATTGGGCGGACGCACCCACATTAGTTTCGTCGTGGGTAGACCGAGTGAAAGAAACATTGTGTACACTGCCAGCTGGAGCTAACCCGCAGTATGTGTGTACGGCTCACAGTGTACCGCTCATGAAAGGGATTACCTATGATGGGTATGTTCATAGCTTACAACAAGTGATGCAATCCATAGCAGATCAATTGCAGTTGCCTCATCCTACCTTAGCTTGGCAAAGCGCAGGCACTCGTGGGGAATGGCTAACACCTACGGTAGAAATGGTTACGGAACAAGCGGGCGCAGAAGGGCATACCCATGTGGTATATATGCCTATCGGCTTTACTTGCACTCATATGGAAGTATCTTATGATTTAGATGTGGAACGTCGTGAACAATGTGATCACTTAGGTATATCTTATGTGCGAGTGCCTATGCCAGATCGTGACACTCTCTTTGTGAAAGCCATGGCGCATGGTGTATTAACAGCTCTCTTGAAGGAGGGATAATATGAAAGTAGCAATTATTGGTGGTGGTCTAACGGGCTTATCTGCAGCGTATTATATGGGCAAAGCATTTCCTAACTGGGACATTCATGTCCTAGAATCTTCGAATCGTTGGGGTGGAAAGGTACAAACAAAACGTCGCGATGGCTATGTGGTAGAAGTGGGGCCTGATTCGTATTTAGCCAGAAAAACATCTATGACAGATTTGGTACAGGAATTGGGATTAGGTGATACCTTGGTACGTAATGCTACGGGAGAATCCTATATTTATCATCAAGGTCAAATGAAGCCTATCCCTGGAGGATCCATCATTGGCATCCCTACAGAATTTCTTCCTTTTGCTATGTCTAGCTTATTGAGTTGGTCTGGTAAATTACGAGCTGGATTAGATATTTTTAAGAAACCATATCCAGGAAACGAGGATATGAGTATCGATGCCTTTTTTCGGTATCATTTAGGGGACGAACTAGTCAATTTATTAATTGAACCTCTCTTATCAGGTATCTACGGTGGAGACTTAAAACGCTTAAGTTTACTGGGAACCTTTCCAGAATTTCGTCAATTAGAACAAAAGCATGGAAACTTGGTCAAAGGTATGATGGCTATGCAAGGTATGCGCAAACAATCTGGGGCGGTTACTGAAGGACAATTTGCCCAATTAACGGGAGGTTTAGAATCATTAGTAGATGCTCTTGTGGAACAAATGCCAAAGAACGTTTCTTTGCACACATCGACTGAGGTGCTAGAGGCATCATACACAGATAAGCTCTATACAGTGCAAACACAAAACGGTACAGACTCCTACGATCGTCTTGTGATCACTACGCCACCTAAAGCCTATGAAAAATTTTTTGTGGGAGATAAAAAATTTGAAGACTTGCGGCATATGGAACAATCTTCTTGTGCCATTGTCATTATGAGTTTGCCGAAGTCAGCTTTTACAAAACCATTGCAAGGCACAGGCTTTGTCATCACTCGCAGCACAGAGACACCATTGACGGCATGTACTTACATTTCTAGTAAGTGGCCACAAACGACACCACAAGACAAGGTGGTATTACGCGTCTTTTTAGGGAAGCCTACAGACTCTACGGTAGATACGCACAGTGAAGAAGAACTGTGTGAATTGGCGCTTTCAGAAATACGAAATATATTGAAGTTTACAGGAAATCCAGAATGGATAGAAGTGGTACGGTTACAAAAAAGTATGCCCCAATATGAAGTGGGCCACAAAGAACGAGTGGCAACCCTCATGGACCATGCCCAAGAACACTATCCGGGATTGGCATTAATTGGAACTCCATTTAAAGGGGTCGGCATGCCAGATGGCATCAAACAAGCCTATGAATTGGTAGAAGCATGGAAAGAAGAAACTAAGGAGGTAGTTCCTATGGATACACATACAGAATCTGTTCATGCAGGTGCAACACCTATGCATGGACATACTACAGGACTAGAAAAAGTACCTGAAACATACGAAGGTTGGTTTAGCTTACACGCTAATTATTCCATCAATTTTGAAAAATGGAGAAGCTGGTCCGGTGAGCAACAAATTGAAGTATTGCAATCTTTCAAAGCATTTATTGGGAATTTAGAAACAGCTCATGAGGCCCATACAAGTAGCTATGCTATGTACCAAATCAATGGTCACAAGGGAGATATTATGTTTTGGTTCTTGCAACCAAGCTTGCAAGATTTGAACGAAGTAGAATTGACACTAAAAAAATTACCAATCTTTAGTGTATTACAGCCAGAATCTTCTTTTGTATCTGTGATTGAAGTAAGCAATTATGTGAAATCTCCGAAAGACCATCCAAAAGTACAAGCTCGGTTATATCCAAAAATTCCTAGATTGGCGTGTATGTGCTTTTATCCTATGGCGAAGCAACGTAATCTAACAGATAATTGGTATATGTTGGATCGTCAAAGCCGTGGTAGCATGATGCGTTCTCATGGACAAATTGGCAAAAAATATGAAGACACTATCAAAGAGTTTACGACGGGTGCTTTTGGCATGGATGATTGGGAATGGGGTATTACATTGATGAGTGATGATCCAATTCAGTTTAAAAAAATTGTCAATGAAATGCGATTTGATGAAGTAAGTGCTCGTTTTGGTATCTTTGGACCATTTACGATTGGCACGATTCTGGATATGGATGGTATAGATCATCTGTTTTCCTAATGTATCAATAGGGTATTAAATTATAAAGTGATGAAATTGCGACAGGTTTGCATACCAGTACCATACTGGATTATAAACCTGTCGTATTTTTTTGCTTTTCGCCAATGTGGTGGCTACTAATTTAAGCGTTGTGGACAACATTCGTGGTTGAGCTATATTTGTATCATGTTAGATAGAATTATTTGTATCTTAGTAATACTTATGCAGTAGTTATACGTTGTTATATGGTATAATGAAAGATATGATAAAGGAGTGATGTCATGAAATTGTTAGCTATAGACTTAGATGATACGCTGTTACGTGATGATAATACCGTGTCTGATTATACAAAAGAAGTCCTAAAAAAAGCACAGGACAAGGGAATTGAGGTACTCATTGCCACAGGTCGAATGTACCAAACGGCATATCCTGTAGCACATCGCTTAGGCTTAGGTGATGTACCGATGGTATTGTATTCTGGCGGAGTTATCCAACGTGTGGAAAGCAAGGAACTTATTTGGGAACGAGCTATTCCACCAGAGGTAGCGCATAAGGTATTAGCCATCGCAAAAGAGCATAATATCTATATTCAGTCCTATATTGATGATGAATTGTTAGTACACAGTGAAACAGAGTTTTCTCGTCTTTATGAAGAGATTACAGGTGCTAAGGCTATGTATGTAGGAGATGCGATCTATGAACCTCAAAAAGGGACAAACAAACTATTAGTAGTGGAAGAACCTGAACGTATGGCAGAGGTGATTGCTATTCTTTCCAAAGAAGTAGGCGATATGGTTGATTTAGTTCGGTCTAAGGTAAATTTTTTAGAAATCGTAGCACCTCATGTATCTAAAGGGGAAGCCTTGGCTTTTATGGGTGAGCAATTGGGCATCGGTTTAACAGATATGGTATCCTTTGGTAATTCAGAAAATGATATTTCTATGTTACAAGTAACAGGTCATTCCGTGGCAGTAGGGAATGCAGAGGAACATGTGAAGACAATTGCCAAAGAAGTATGCGACACAAATGAAAAAGATGGCGTCGCTAAATGGATTGAAGCGAATGTGTTATAAAATTTTGTAGGAGGGCCTCATGGAAGGGTTTCGTTTAATCATTGTGACCGGTATGTCCGGAGCAGGTAAAACACAAGTGATGCAAGTCTTGGAAGATATGGGATATTTCTGTATCGACAATATTCCTCCTGTGTTGATTCCTAAGTTTAGTGAAATTTGTCGTCAAAGTGCAGGCACTAAAGTGAGTCGAGTAGCCTTAGTGGTAGATATCCGCAGTCGTGAATTTTTTGATGATTTAAACAGTGCTTTAGATGATTTGACGGCTATGAGTGTGCCTTATGAAATTGTGTTCATGGAAGCTAGCGATGATACTTTGATTCGCCGGTATAAAGAAACACGTCGTAGTCACCCATTGGCACCATCAGGTCGTATTAGTACAGGACTGTCACAAGAACGGGCACTCTTGGCGGATGTACGTAGCAAGGCGGATCATATTATCGACACCACAAACATGAAAACATCTGCCTTGAAATCATTTATGCGCCGTACTTTTAGTCACGTGAAAGAACAAACAGATGGCATGGCTATTACAGTGGTAAGTTTTGGATTTAAATTTGGCATGCCTAATGATGCGGATATGGTATGGGATGTGCGATTTTTGCCGAACCCATACTACATTCCCGAATATCGTCATAAATCGGGGCGCGTACCTGTGGTAAAAGAGTATATTCACTCCTTTGAAGTGACTGATGAATTTAAAAAGCATTTCTTTACTACACTAGATTTCCTTGTGCCAAACTATGAACAAGAGGGAAAAAGCCAATTTGTGGTAGCTGTAGGCTGTACAGGCGGTATGCATCGTAGCGTAGCAATGGCAGAGGCATTATATGCACATTTGAAAGAAAAAGGCTGTAATGTTTCTGTGGAACATCGTGATATGATGCGTAATCATGTAGAAGAAGATGTGAATCCACGTTCTAGATTAGACCTATAAAGAAAGGAGTGGGACGATTCTTTCGTCTCTCAAGCCTATGAAATATAATAATTGGATGCGCTGGTTTGCGCCAGGCATTAATATTAAGCGGTGGCTATTCCTATTTTCTTTAGGCACGATTTGGCTGGTAGTGGGTGTCCTTATGATGATGAACTACCAGTGGATTAGCAACTTTGAAGATATTTTCTTAGAATTTTTATTCCATCTTACAGGCTCCTATAACTATACGGTCATAGCCAGTCTTGGTTTAGCAGGTATTGTGGCGGGTATGGTAGCTATGTTGTGGGGGATACGTAAGCTCATTCAGACCATTGTGAATGCGATTTTGCCTAATACAGAAGATGGTGTGAGTGATTATATTTTTGAAAAAATTCGCTTAGGACAAGGACCAAAAATCGTAGTAATTGGTGGTGGTACAGGATTGTCTATGCTATTGCGAGGGCTAAAAAGTAAAACCACGAATTTAACCGCTATTGTTACAGTAGCAGACGATGGAGGTTCTTCTGGTCGGTTACGAGAAGATTTTCAAATGATTGCTCCTGGAGATTTACGCAACTGTTTAGTAGCATTAGCGGAAAAAGAAGGACTTATGGAAGAACTATTCCAGTATCGATTTACTAAAGGAGCAGAATTATCGGGCCATAGTTTTGGGAATTTATTCTTAACAGCAATGACTCAAGTGCTGAAAGATGATGTGGAAAAAGCCTTAGAAGCCTCTAGCAAGATCTTGCGAGTTCGGGGACGTGTTATTCCATCATCTACAGAAGAAATCAAACTGATTGCTAAATTGACGGATGGTACCATCGTAGAAGGGGAAAGTAATATCCCTAATGCGGGTAAGCCAATTGCGAAGGTCTATACTGAGCCACATAGACCATCTCCTGTAGGAGCTGCCTTGCAAGCTATTGATGAAGCCGATGCCATCATTTTAGGCCCGGGCAGTTTATATACTTCGGTAATGCCGAACCTATTAATTGATAAGGTAGCGGATCACATTGCTAACTCTAAAGCGGCTAAGATTTATATTTGCAATGTGATGACGCAGCCAGGTGAAACAGATGGGTATACTGTGTCTGACCATGTGAAAGCCATTGAAGCACATAGTGAGGTGGGAATTATCGATACAGTTCTTGTGAATGATAACAGAATCCAAGATGCCACATTAGAACACTATAAACAAGCGGGGCAAGAACCAGTAGACGTAGATATGGATGTGTTGCAATCGATGGGGATTCGGACAGTTCGTGCAAATCTTGTAGATAGTCAAGATAAAGCGGTCCACAATTCTGAACGGTTAGCGAAAGTGGTCATGGATGTTGTCTTTGCTTTGCAGACGGATATTGAACCGCACATTTTAGAATATTACTTACAGCGAGAAGATCATTAAGTATGAAAGTAGAGCCTCTAGAGGCTCTATTTTCTAGTAGAAATAGTAAAGGAGAGGCTATGTCATTTGCAGAAGATGTAAAAAATGAATTGTGCCAATTTAAAACAGAAGATGCGTGGGCATCCAAGGTAGAGGCCTCTTGTTTATTACGGATGGGTGGGTCCATTTTACTAGGTATGCAAGGACGCGTAGGGGTACGTTTGGTGACGGCCAATAATGCAGTAGCTAGACGAGTGCTAGGAATTATTAAAGAACAGTATGATTTACCTACTTCTGTGCTAGTGCGTAAAGGGCTAAACCTACGCAAAAAGAACATGTATACGTTGACGGTAGAGCCTACAGAACAGAGTCGTCTTGCGTTAGAGGAGTTACAATTATGGCCTGTGGATGCTATGATTCCAGATGAATGGTTAAAAGACATGGAATCACGAAGAGCTTTTTTGCGAGGCGCTTTTTTGGGATGCGGGTCTGTTAATAAGCCACAAAGTGACTATCATTTGGAGTTTATGACTACAAAGGAAGACTTTGCAGATCAAATTATTCGTGTCTTAAAAATGTTCCGATTACATGCTCGAAAGGTAGAGCGAAAAGAGGAGTTTGTAGTATATTTAAAAGAAGGGGATGCGGTGACCTCCTGTTTACAAATTATGGGAGCTCAATCAGCCCTGATGAATTTTGAAAATGTACGAATTATGAAAGATGTACGTAATACCATTAATCGTCAAGTAAACTGTGAAACAGCAAATTTACAAAAAACGGTGAATGCAGCAGTGCGTCAATTAGATGCAATACGTATTATTGATAAACATCAAGGTCTCAACTCCTTGCCAGTTCGTCTTTATGAGGTAGCTATATTACGTCAAGAATTTCCGGATGGTAGTTTGCAAGAATTGGTAGATGCCTATGAAACAAAGTACAAACGAGAATTGACAAAATCTGGTATTGGACATCGTTTACGTAAATTAGAAGCCCTCGCCTTACAGTGGGAGCCAGAGGGGCTTATGATAGAATAGAGGTAGTATGAAATTAATGAATCGAATACAATGGAAACAATGGTTATTAGGGAGCATTTTAACAGTACTTGGGCTAGGCACTACGTATGGACAAGTACCGAGAACGGTAAATATTGATGAGTATACATTTACACCCTTAGAAGTGAAAACCGTTAAGGAGATAGATACTTTATTATTGTCCGATAGTCCGGAATATGTAAAAGAGCCGGGGATTGTAGCGGCAGGTACACTGAGAGGAAATAGCCGTATTTACTTTTATCATGTGAACGAACGAACAGAACCTATGAAAGTAGGTATTTTGTTGGAAAATAAGGGGAATGTTCCAGCTTTTGTAGAAATAGAACGATCTATTTATGCAAAACCAAGCCCAGACTATTTTAAAGTGGGACGAGAGCTTTCGAAAAAAGAACTGAATAGTACTGCATTAGACTTAGGTGCTTGGGCTAATGAAGGCGTAACTATCCCAGTTCGCTCTAAAGCAGTGCAACAAGAAATCAAAAAACAAAAAGAGAATCTTGCACAATCGAAGAAGCTAAAGACAAAAAGAATTGAAGAAGAAATTAAAAAGGATGCTGCATCCCGAACTATTTCGTTAGTATCACAAGATACTAGTGGTACAGAATTTGTATTGCGTCCTGGGGAAGTGCGCCCTATTTTTACTGAGTTGGAAAAAGTTCTCATAAAAAAAGATGATTTATTCAGTGGTATTATCGATTTTTCTACTACGGAACCAGTATATGCATCTGTGGCGGTGATGGAACCTAAGTCAACAGTTACGTATGGCTTGCCTTTATTGCCAATTCATCCTATAGATGAAGTAGAGTTACGGGGTACTTATGAAGGAATGCGTCGATTCCATGTGGTGGAACCGCAGTTTAATAGTGAGGCAGGTCCAGCTAGTTTTGAAATTGCAAATGATCGAGAAGATGCCTTTATTAGTGGTGTTGATGAGACTAGTAACAATAAGCTGGTGAAAAACAAAGGTAATTATGGTATTTCTAATGTATATGTGTTACGCACAGAAGGAAACACTCCCTATGCCTTGTATTTTAATCCATTAGGTGGTGCTTTTAGTGGCACATTCAGGATTACATCTTCTAAAGGTGTACGCACCTATGATGTGCCTGTAAAAGGTCCGTATTTGGGACATGAAACTATTTATGACACACAGCTATTAGATGTATTTGATAGACCAGAAGATTTACTATTAGAATACATGTCACCAGGGGCGTCTAATTTGCCTGTTAGATTTTTGTTGATTCCACAAATTTCGGAACATGAGAATACAGATGGTAAGACATCGCAGTATATTACTAATTTAGTGAATAAAATTTTAGGAAAATAATCAAGTTTTTATATAAATAATCTAAAAAGATATCTTGAATTAAACTGAATATAAATTATTTTATATGAACAATTATTCCTATTAATATGCGAAACTATGCAAATTGAAATTTCGCTGTTTAATTTAAAATAATCTAAAACGACAAATTTTATATTGACAATCGTTGCCAACTATACATATAATGAGTATTAGAAATGATACTCAGATTAAAGTAGGCGATGTAATTCGGCAAAGAGGCCCATTTGTTAGTCGTATGAGACAACAAGTGGGCTTTTTTGAAAGGAGGAACATGAGTCAAAATAGAATGAATGCTGTCGAAAAGTTCAAACCGAAAGTGATGGATTTAGATATGTTGTCTACCAGAGAGGTAGAACATGGCACTATTTATGAGATGAATACGCCTCAAGGCAAGGCGAAGATGCACAGCTATCCGGTGTTTGGTGGGGTAGAATTAACCTTCCAAGAAGTGACTATGAAAGAAATTCGTCATCGGGCGAAACCTTTAGAAGGTATGTTTGAAATCCATTATTGTAAAGAAGGGCGCATTGAGTGCGCCTTTGATAATGGAAAAGTGTTATATATGGATGAAAATGATATTTCTGTGGGGTGGAAAGAGTCACCTAGTTATGTACACTCTACGAAGTTTCCTACGGCTTTTTACAAAGGAATTAATTTGTCTATTTATATTCCAAAAGCTCAAGAAATGGTCAATAAATTTGTAGGTAATGATAGTATCGATCTGCGAGAAATATGCAATCGGTTCTGTAATGATTTTGAATTTGGCTTTGTATGTCGTAGAGAATCAAGGTTGAGTGATATTTTCAAAAGTTTATATGATGTGCCAATGGAAGTGATGCCAAATTTGTTTCAATTAAAATGCATGGAAATCATCCTGTTGTTAAGTACATTAACGGCTGATTACGATTGTTGTATGCCATATTTTGAACGCAAACATGTAGAAAGTGTGAAACGTATGCACGAATTTTTGATGAAAAATTTAAATCAAAAACCGACTATTGAAGAGTTGGCAAAAACATATGGGTTAGCACCAACGGCATTAAAGAAATGTTTTAAAGGGATTTATGGCAGTAGTATTCATCAGTATGTAAAGCATATGCGAATCAAAAAAGCAGCCAAAGATCTAGTAAATACAAATGATAGTATTCTCAGCATAGCTAATCGATATGGCTATGAAAATGCCAGTAAGTTTGCAGAAGCATTTCGGGTTATTATGGGACATAAACCTAGTGAATATAGGAAAATAAATAAAATGTCGGAATGGATTAAGTAGAAGCTATTTAGAGTAGATTTGAAATTATTAAATTTGATATTATAAGTATAAGCTGATAAAAATTATCATATTTTTTAATGGAGGTAATAATATGGACAGCCTTTTATACATTGTACATTTATTTAACAGCGGTGGATTAGTAATGTATCCATTGGTTATTTTGTCAATCATTGTGATCGCAATTGGAATTGAGCGTTATACGTATTTCAAAGCTAATACTGCATTGCTAAAGGAATTTAGTCATGATGTGTATTTTGCAATAAAAGATAATGATTGGAAGAAAGCGAAAGAGTTATGTGAGGCAAATCAAACGGCAACTGGTCGTATCTTGAATGCAGGATTAACATACTCCAAAAACGAAACAAGTATGAAAAATGCGTTTTCCGAACAAATGATGATTGAAGCCTCTCATTTAAAAATTCACTTAGATTACTTGAGCGCTATCGTAACAATTTCTCCATTATTAGGTTTATTAGGTACAGTATCTGGTATGATTGGCACGTTCAGTGTATTGGATAATGGTGCTGGTGCATCCGCTATTTCTGGCGGCGTTGGTGAAGCCTTGATTGCCACAGCTACTGGTTTGTTAGTGGCTATTTTATCATTCTGTGTGTACACATACTTCAGTCATCGTATGGATGCAATTATCAATGATACAGAAACTTTATCTGTAGTATTATTAAATGGTATGAAAGAACAATGGAGTGATTCTCATGTTTCAAAATAGTCGATTAAAAATGAAACCTGAGTTCATGATTGTGCCAATGATCGATATCATTTTCTTCTTACTGGTTTTCTTCATGATGAACAGTATTGAAACGGTGGCACAAAAGTCCTTGGGTGTACAATTACCGCAAGCACAATCAGCAACACAAGTCAAACAAAGTCCTATCATTCTTACATTGGATAAAGAAGGACATATCTTGATTGACTCTAAACCATATAGTATCGATGAAGCTCGTAACTATATTACAAGCAAAATTGGAGAAAATCCAAATACAGCGGTACTATTACAAGCAGATAAAAATACGCAACATGGATTCGTGGTTGCCATTATGGATATGCTAAAAACGATTGGGGTTAAGAAGTTCTCAATTGCTGCTAGCTAGAAAGGATGACACATGGAACAATATATTTCCTGGAAAAAATCCTACATAATCTCTGTTGTAATCCACATTGTCCTAGCTGTTGTGTTAGGTATTGCTTTAGTATCCGTAGTAGAGCATAAACAAACCGAAAATGCTTTTGAAATTGACATGTCTATTTCCGACGATTTAAAAGCATCCGCAGGTGGCGGTGGCGGTGGCGGCGGGGTATCTTTCCCTCAACCACTTTCACAAGAAGTTGTACAAGCTAAAGTACAAGCAGCGCAACAAAGTTTATCATCTCCGGTGCCAGTTGATGATGCTGTGAATGTGCCAACATCTACCAACGCAGCTACAGGTGCAAGTGATGGAACATCTACAAACCAAGGTACTGGTGGTGGATCTGGTGGCGGTAACGGAACAGGAAACGGTACTGGCGATGGTAGCGGTAACGGCTCTGGTAGCGGTGGTGGATCTGGCTCTGGCAGTGGCGGAGGTAATGGAGATGGTGTAGGTACTACATCTGGTAATGCACCGTTTGACTGGGCAGGATTTGTGGCTACTGTACAAGCCCAAGCACAAGGTACGTACCCTGCAATGGCAGTAAAACGTAACTTACAAGGTAGTGTTACAGTTAGCGTAACCATTGATGCGAGCGGTAATATAGCCTCTGTTTCGGCAGGTGGCGGACCTGGTATTTTAAACAGTCATACCCAAGATGTTGTCTATGGCATAGGCAATTATCCAAATGGTAGTGGCTCATCAGTATCAAATACATTCACAGTGTACTACACTTTGAATGGTGACTAGTGCAAAGGCACAAGAAATAATTCAGGAGGAATTATGGATTTAAAAAGTTTATTTGACTCCATGTCGGAGGAACAACGTAATATTCAACTTGGTTTTGATACGGCAACGCCGTTGACGCATGCTTTTACAAGCAAACGTGCGGTACATGCTGGTCTAAGTGGTCGTCCTTTAGAAAAGGATGAGGCACAACGTGTATGGAATGAATTAATGCAACAACCGCCTGTTCCAGGGCAAATGCAAACGGCATATATTCATATTCCATTCTGTCAAACTAAATGTACGTACTGCGGATTCTATCAACATGCTACGAATCAAGATGCAGAAGATAAATATGTAGATATGTTATTGAAAGAAATGCAAATGGCTGCCGATCAACCACGGTTCCGTGATGGTTTGATTCACACTATCTTTATTGGTGGTGGTACGCCAACATCATTATCTGCTAATAATGCAAAACGCATGTTGTCTGCCATCCAAGAATATTTCCCGTTGGCCAATGACTATGAGTTGACATTAGAAGGTCGTATTCACGACTTGGTGCCTGAAAAAATGGATGTATGGATGAGCCATGGTGTCAACCGTATGTCCTTAGGGGTACAGTCTTTCCATACTCACGTACGACGTCAATTGGGACGTTTAGATGATCAAGATACAGTGTTGTCTCGATTAGAACAATTAAAAGCATACCAACAATGTTCTGTAATTGTGGATTTAATCTATGGTTTACCAGATCAAACGATGGATGTGTGGATGGAAGACTTAAAAATTCTTGAACAATCCGCAGCAGATGGTATGGACTTATATCAATTAAATGTGTTTGAAAATAGTGATTTACAAAGCTTAATTGAACGCGGTAAAGTAAGCCCAGCAGCTACCACTAAAGAACAAGCATTAATGTATGAGGCAGCTGTAAAATACTTGATGAAACGTGATTTTACACGTTTAAGTGCAGCTCATTGGAGCCGTGCACCGCGTGAACGCTCTATGTACAACACTATGGCGAAAGCGGGATACCCAATGTATCCATTTGGTTGTGGTGCTGGTGGTAATTTAGGTGGATACATGACAATGTTACACCGTGTATTGCCTCCATATGAGGCTCTTGTAGAAGAAGGTAAAAAACCATTTATGGTTCTCATGAAACAATCTGAACTACAAGAATTCTCTAATTATGTAATTAGTTCCTTGGAACGAGGTGTTTTAAATCTAGACACTTTGATCGAAATGGATTCAAAATTAGAGGACTTACGTTGGTTGCTTGATACTTGGGTAACTCGTGGTTTGATGGAATATAATGGCGTATTATATCGCTTAACAACGGCTGGTGGATTCTGGAATGTCAATATTACACAAACCGTTATTGAATGTGTTCAGTACATCTTAACGGGTGAAAGCACATTGTTACATGAAAATATTGCGGCTCAAAACCATGGTGGTAGACCAAAAGATCATCCACATGTAGGTGGTCATCCTGAAGGTGTGGCGAAACATCCACAGGGAACAGGCGGTCATCCAGCAGGTGTTCCAAAAGGACATCCAGAAGGAGTACCAATGGGAGGACATCCAGCGGGAGTGGCGAAACATCCACACGGAGCAGGTGGTCATCCAGCAGGCGTTCCGAAAGGACATCCGGAAGGAGTACCGATGGGAGGACACCCAGCAGGCGTGCCTAAACACCCACATGGGGCAGGCGGACATCCAGCGGGCATTCCAAAAGGGCATCCTACAGATATGGAAACTACACGTGCTCATGGCACAGTAGGACATAGTCCATTTAAGAAAAATATTTAGGTAGTATCTATTACAGGTGAACTCCTACACACCTTACCAAACCAAACAATATAGTTTCCTGTAATAGTTCTATAGCCACTCATAGAGTGGAATCAGGTATACCAGGTCAAAGTTGGTAGGCTGCATCATACTATAGTACGTTTAAAATCACTTCAGTAATGAGAGTGCAGTATCCGCAGGCAATGCCTGCGGATGTATATCTGATAAATGAACATTGTGCCTTAGGCTACAATGTTAGATACAAAAATAATGATATACTATTTATAGTATTTATATGTTATGTAAAAGGAGCGCACTTCCTAGAAGTGTGGAAAATGAATGAAAGCAATCGTAGTTTACTCAAGCCGTACAGGCAATACAAAATTAGTAGCAGAAGCTATGGCAAGTGCTTTGCCTGCTGGTACACCATGTGTATCTGTGAAAGAAGTTCCAGCTGATTTAGCATCTTACGATGTAGTATTTATGGGTTTCTGGGCAGACCAAGGTAACGCTGATAAAGCGGCACAAGCAGTACTTAAAGAAATCACAAATGAAAAAGTAGCTTTATTCTGTACTTTAGGGGTCCCTCCAGTATCTCCTCATGCACAAGAAACTGTAGAAGCAGCTGCGAAACTGTTACCAAATGGTCAAACACCAGTAGGTTACTTCAAATGCCAAGGTAAAGTAGATCCGAAAGTAATCGAAATGATGTACAAAATGTTCCCAGAAGGCCATAACCATGGTAAAAGCCCTGAACGTGATGCACGTCATGCACAAGCTGCATCTCATCCAGATGAAAACGACTTGGCTAATGCAAAAGCATTTGTTGAAGAAGTTATTGCTAAATTATAAGTTTTCTACCTATGTAATAGGTTGCAATATAATAACACTCCGAAAAAGACTGCCAGAAATGGCAGTCTTTTTTATTAGAGGTGATAAGTTCTGATATAAAGTTATACTACAAATTTTATATTTATTCTGAATCAGTTTTTCCTATTGGTAATCAAAGATTTTAATTATATGTAATAGTATAGACCTATAAAAAAAGCGGGAAATTTTGTATAATTAAGGTATGTTTTATTATTCCTTTGAAAGGGGGATCTTTATGCTAGTTTTGTCGGGAATAGTTATTATGATTTTGGGGTTAGCATTTCGATTCAATGCACTGCTTGTCATTTTGCTAGCAGGTATTGTCACAGGTCTAGTTGGTGGTGTAGGATTTCGAGAAACAATAGCTGCTATAGGAAAAGCATTTGTAACTAATCGATATATGTCCTTATTTATACTGATTTTACCAGTAGTAGGGATTATGGAACGTCATGGCTTAAGAGAACGTGCGGGATATTTAATCGGTAAAATTAATGCAGCAACTGCGGGAAGAATATGCATGCTTTATATGTTAATAAGACAAGTAACGGTAGCATTTGGTATTTCTTTAGCAGGAATGCCTGCGTTTGTTAGACCTCTTATTGCTCCAATGGCTGAAGCTGCTGCATTACATGGACAAGAAGTTTCACAAGAGACAATTGATAAAATCAGAGCAATGGCGGCTTCTGCTGATAATATTGGAAACTTTTTCGGCCAAAATATTTTTATTGCCGCAGGAGGAATATTATTGATAAAAGGAGTTATGGAACAGGCTGGTATTACAATCAATTTAGCAGAAATGATTTTATATTGTATTCCAACAGCTATTACTGCATATATTCTAGCGAGTATTAGATATATCCTTTTTGATAAAAAAGTTAAAGATTTAATTGCTAAAGATACGTTAAGTATATAGAGGGGGTGTATGTATGGAGTTGTTTGGATTACCTGCATTAGAAATTGTTTATATATTAACAGGAATAGTGTTAACTATTGTTGCTATACAATCCTTTAATGATAAAGAGAATACAAAACGTGTAGGAACAGGATTATTTTGGTTAACCTATGCTATTAGTTTTATGTTTGGAAAGTATATACCAGATGAAATTAATGGATGGATGGTAATTTTTATGGCAGCTATAGTGGCTACGAAGCAATTGGGAAAAGGTTTTTATAATGAATCTTCTACAGAAATGAAGCTGTCTGAGTCTAAAAGAATTGGCAATGCCATTTTTGTGCCAGCATTGTTAGTTGGTGTTGTTACATTTTTGGTTGGAATCTATACTAAGCTAGGTGCCTTAGTAGGACTTGGTATTGCTGCGATGGTTGCTCTATTTGTAGCAGTGTTTTTAACACGGGTGTCAATACATCAAGGATTTAATGAAGGTCGTCGCCTGATAGATGCGATTGGGTGGACAGCTATTTTATCACAATTGCTAGCAGCATTGGGTTATGTTTTTGGTATTGCTGGCGTAGGCAAGGTTATTGCTACAGGAATATCAAGTGTAATCCCAGTTGATAATGTTTTTGCGGTCGTGGCTACATATTGCCTTGGTATGGCACTATTTACAATTGTTATGGGAAATGCATTTGCGGCTTTTGCAATGATGACAACGGGTATTGGAATACCTATGTTAATTAATATGCATAATGCAAATCCTGCAATGATAGGGCCAATTGCTATGCTTGCAGGGTATTGTGGAACATTATTGACACCAATGGCAGCAAATTTTAATATTGTGCCAACGGCTTTATTAGAAATGAAGGACCAATATGGGGTTATTAAGGCGCAATGGCCTGTAGCAGTATCTTTATTAGTATTTAACATATTACTTATGTATTATTTCATGGTATTCTAAAGTAATATAATAAAAATAAATACTTGTATAGTCATATTAAGAGGCGGTTAATAATGAAAACAATCTTAGTAACAGGATTTGATCCATTTGGTGGAGAAGCTATAAACCCAGCTTGGGAAGCTGTTAAAGAATTAGAAGGATATATGGTAAACGACTATAAAGTTGTTACAAAAATGGTGCCAACAGTTCGATATGATAGTGTAAATGCTGTAAAACAAGCTATTGAAGAGCACCATCCAGAAGCAATTATGTTAGTAGGACAAGCTGGTGGAAGACCAGATATTACGGTAGAAAGAATTGCTATTAATATAGATGACTTCCGCATTGCAGATAATAAAGGTAACCAACCTAAAGATGAATTTATCGTAGAAAGTGGAGCTCCAGCTTATTTTGCGACATTGCCGATTAAAGATATGGTTAATGGTTTACAACATCAAGGAATTCCAGCTAGTATTTCAAACACTGCAGGTACATTCGTTTGCAATCATATTTTTTATGGTGTAGCACATGAAGTTGCCAATACGAATATTCGTTGTGGATTTGTACATATACCATATTTGCCAGAACAAGTAGTAACTAAGCCGGGTCAACCAAGTATGGCTAAAAATATTGTTGTAGAAGGGCTACAATCTATGGTCAATACAATTTGCAGTGGAAAAAGATATGAAATAATAGATCCTGTGGATTATGTAATTCCACATGATTAGTTATAAGTAATAAAACTTTTAAAATGAATGTGAGGATTTATGCATATGAGCATAATCCCACATTTATTTTTTAAATAATTACATTTAATGATTATTATGGCAATAGATGTATATGCAAGTATGATAATTCGGAGCTTGAGCATAAGGTGGATATATGAAGTTAATTAAACAGAATAAGAGAACATCAATTTTACTAGGTGCAGCATTTCTTATGGCAACTTCATCTATCGGACCAGGATTTATGTTGCAGACAGCAGCATTCACAGCTGAACTTAAAGCGGAATTTGGCTTTGCAATTGTATTATCGATTATTTTTTCTATTATTGCTCAGCTTAATGTGTGGACAATTATTAGTGTATCAGATAAGCGAGGACAAGACATTGCTAATCAAATATTACCAGGACTTGGCTATGTAGTTGCATTCTTAGTAGCCTTAGGTGGATTAATTTTTAATATAGGAAATATTGGCGGAGCATCGATGGCACTCCATATTGTAGCTGGAATTGACATTAATATAGGTGCAGCTATAAGTGGAATTATTACCATGCTCCTCTTTATATTGCCTAAAGCCGAGAATATTCTTGATGGAACTTCTAAAATAATGGGTATGGTAATGATAGCTCTGATTGGATTTATTGCGTACTCTACGCATCCACCGGTAAAATTGGCTATTACACATACGATTATGCCAGACTATATTCCTTGGTTAGCTACCTTGACATTGATTGGTGGAACGGTTGGTGGATATATTACTTTTTCCGGCGGACATAGACTTATAGATGCTAATATTACAGGAAAAGAAAATTTACATCATGTACGCCAATCTGCCTTCTGGGGAATACTAATAGATGCTTTTGTTAGAGTTTTATTGTTTTTAGCTGTTTTAGGAGTGGTGACATCAGGCGCGATATTGGATCCTAAGGATCCAATAGGAAGCACATTTTTAATAGCTGCAGGTTCATTTGGGTATATGATTTTTGGAATTATATTTTTGTGCGCATCTTTGACTTCTATTTTAGGCGCCGCATATACTTCTATTTCTTTTTGTAAAACCCTATTTCCTATAATAAATAAATATGAAAAAAGTGTTATTATGCTCTTTATTGCGATCTCAACGTTTATTTTAATTTTTATAGGAAAGCCAGTATCATTAATGATTGTAGCAGGTACAGTGAATGGATTTATCTTACCAATCACATTATCTGTTATGTTGATTGCTACTCGTAGAAAGGATATAGTCGGAGACTATTTACATCCGAAAGTCTTATATTATCTAGGTTGGGTTGTTGTTTTAATTACAGCCTATATTGCAGTAATATCTGTGCATAGTATTTTTAAATTATTTTGACTTTTTGAGATTAAAAATACTATTTTGTAAATTAATTAATCATTTTGTATGTTCCTGTTAGCATAGTAAAAGTAACAGAAATATCTTGACGTATAAGCGTCCTTGCTTTATAATACTTATAAGCTTAATGAATCGGTACGAGAGACCGAAGAGCGTAATTTGAACCTTTTAAATTAGTCCTGTGAGGCTAGTAAGGGAACGTAGTAGGAGTACTTTACCTATATCTATAGGTGTGCTCTATAATAGAATCACTATAACTATGCGACCTCTTGCCTTACGGCAAGGGGTCTTTTTGCGTGTAATAGAAGTACTACAAAGGAGGCTATGATGGGAGAAATCAGCTTAAAAGGTAAGCACCTATTAGGACTGCAAGGTCGGTCAAAAGAAGAAATTGAACTCATTTTACGTGTAGCTAAAAAAATGAAAAAAATTGTTTTATCGGACAATAAGAAACATCCATTATTAAAAGGCAAATCTATTATTAACTTGTTTATGGAGAATAGTACACGTACAAGAAGTTCTTTTGAGTTAGCAGGTAAATATTTAGGGGCTGATGTCATCAACATTTCCAAGAGCGGTAGCTCTATGGCAAAAGGGGAAAGTTTCCGTGACACATTATTAACGATGTCTTATATGGGAACAGACGCCATCGTAATGCGCTCTAGTGAAGAAGGAGCTCCTTTATATGCCACAAAATGTGTGGATCCAATTATTATCAATGCTGGAGATGGAGCTCATGAACATCCAACACAAGCCTTATTAGATATGTACTCTATCTTAGAACATAAACCTACATTAGAAGGTTTAAAAGTAGTTATCATAGGCGATATCATGCACAGCCGTGTAGCGCGCTCCAATATTTATGGATTAAAAACAATGGGTGCTGACGTGCATCTAGCTGGTCCACGTACTTTAGTATACCCAGAACTAGAAAAATTGGGTGTTACAGTTCATCATGATGTACGTGAAGCTGTGAAAGATGCAGATGTGGTAAACGTATTGCGTATCCAATTAGAACGGATTCACTCCGCGTTATACCCAAGTAATCGTGAATATGCACGTATCTTTGGTATTAATAAATCTGTGTTAGAAAATGCAAAAGATGATGTATTAGTATTGCATCCAGGCCCAATGAATAGAGGTCTCGAAATTGCGCCAGATGTGGCGTATGGTGATGCATCAGTAATCCAAGAACAGGTGCGTAATGGTGTAGCCATCCGTATGGCGATTTTATACTTAACAATTATCGGAGGTGACGGTAGTGAGCTTGCTGATTAAAAATGGTACGGTAGTTAACCCGGCAAAAGGACAACATGAAGTAGCAGATATTCTTGTAGAAAATGGTGTAATTGCAGCAATTGGACAAAATTTACAAGCGAATCAAGCAGAGGTATACGATGCAACAGGTCTTATCGTAGCTCCTGGATTAATTGACATTCACACGCATTTGCGTGAACCAGGTCAAGAAGCAAAAGAAGACTTTCACAGTGGTACGCAAGCGGCAGCAGCAGGTGGATTTACACGTGTTGTAACTATGGCAAATACAAACCCTGTTGTGGATAATGCTCCACTAGTACGTGGATTGCGTAAACAAGCTGAATTGACAGGGGTAGTAAAAGTAGATTTTATGGGCGCTGTGTCTAAAGGGTTGCAAGGAAAAGAACTTGCAGAAATGGGTGATATGGCAGAAGCTGGTGTAGTAGGTTTCTCCGATGACGGACATTATGTAGAAAGTGCTGCTTTCATGCGTCGTGCTTTAGAATATTCATCCATGTTTGGAAAAATGGTTGTAGACCATGCAGAAGAATGTAGCTTAACTTGTGAAGGTCACATGCATGAAGGTATCGTTTCCTATGAAATGGGTGTAAAAGGTCGCCCAGCTGTGGCAGAAGATTTAGCGGTAGCTCGTGATATTATGCTAGCAGAAATGACTGGTGGACATATCCATATTGCACATGTGAGTACAAAAGAAGCTGTCGATCAAGTACGCCGTGCGAAAGCAAAAGGAATCAAAGTAACTTGTGAAGTAACAAGCCAACATTTAGTATTCACAGATGAATATTTACGAGATTATAATCCAGACTTTAAAATGGCTCCGCCAATTCGTTCTGAAGATCATCGCCAAGCGTTGTTAGAAGCATTACAAGATGGCACAATTGATGCAATAATTACGGACCATGCACCACATGCGTACGAAGAAAAAGATGTGGAATTCTGCTGTGCAGCGAATGGTTTCACAGGATTGGAAACATCCTTTGCGGCAGTAATTACACATGTATTAAAAACAGGTATCCTCACAATTGATGAAATCATCAATTTAATGAGTACTAAACCAGCTCAATTAATCGGAGTAGACGGAGGCGTACTTGAAGTAGGTAAACCTGCAGATATCTCAGTCCTTTCTTTAGATGAAACTTGGACTGTAGATAGAAATAAATTCTACACTCGTGGTAAATCATGCCCATTTGATGGTATGACAGTCACTGGTAAAGCAAAATTAACAGTAGTAGATGGACAAGTTGTAATGAAAGACGGGGTTGTAATCGGGTGACAGGTAAACTGGTATTAGAAAATGGAACTATCTTTGAGGGCACATTGCTGGGGGGCATGCCAATCGTTGGCGAAGTAGTGTTTAATACAGGAATGACGGGATATCAAGAAATTTTAACAGATCCGTCATATGCAGATCAAATTATTACTTTAACTTACCCATTAGTAGGCAATTATGGTGTCACACGTGAGGTAGATCAATCTTCTAAGCCCTATTGCAAGGCAATGATTGTAGGAGAATTGTGTACGTTCCCTAGTAATTGGCAAAATGAGGGGACATTTGAGGAATATATGAGAAGCCATGGTATTCCATGTTTATATAATGTGGATACACGTGCAATTACACGTGCTATCCGCAGCCATGGCGTGATGAAAGGGGTTATTTGCCCAACAGATACACCACAAGAGAAAATCGATGCTTTATTAGCGCAACCACTAGCGACAGATCACATTATGCGTGTTACCACAAAATGGGAAGGTCGCCGTGGTCAAGATACAGCTGAGTTTCATGTAGCTGTGTACGATTTCGGTGTGAAAGAAAATATTCTTCAATCTTTGGAAAACGAAGGGTGTCGATTGACAATTTTCCCAGCTCATACAAAAGCTGAAACAGTGATGGCTTGCAATCCTGATGGAATCTTCTTGTCCAATGGACCGGGAGACCCGAAAGACGTACCTGAAATTGTTGAAGAAATAAAAAAATTAGTAGGCCAAAAACCTATTTTTGGTATTTGCATGGGACATCAACTGATTGCTCGTGCATTTGGTGGTGAAACGTATAAGTTGCGTTTTGGTCATCGTGGATCTAACCATCCAGTAAAAGATTTAGATACGAATCGTGTTCATATTACCTCTCAAAATCATGGTTATGCAGTTGATGAAGCAAGCCTAGAGGGTTCTGGATTGCGCGTATCCCATCGCAGTGTGAATGATGGTACTGTAGAAGGATTAGTGCATAGTGAATTGCCGATTATGTCGGTACAATATCACCCAGAAGCATCTCCGGGGCCAACTGATAATGTATATTTGTTTGAACGTTTTAAAACATTGATGAGAAGAGGTTAATGATGGAAAAGAAAAAAGTTCTTGTAATTGGTTCTGGTCCAATTATTATCGGGCAGGCAGCTGAGTTTGATTATGCAGGCACACAGGCTTGTCAATCTCTTCGTGAAGAAGGTTATGAAGTTGTATTAGTGAACTCTAATCCGGCTACTATCATGACAGACCGTGATATTGCGGACCGCGTTTATATTGAACCGATTTCTTTGGAGTTTGTTACAGAGATTATCCGTAAAGAACGCCCATATGGTGTGTTGGCTACATTAGGTGGACAAGTTGGCCTCAATATGGCGGTGGAACTGTCAGAGGCAGGAGTCCTTAAGGAGTATAATGTAAAATTATTAGGTACTACTTTAGAGGCTATCAAACAAGCGGAAGACCGTGAACTGTTTAAAGAAGCGATGAAGCGTATCAATCAACCTGTGCCAGAATCTGATATTTTCAGTGATGTGACAGAGGCAGTGGATTTTGCCAATCGTATTGGATACCCTATCATCATCCGTCCTGCCTATACATTAGGTGGTACAGGTGGCGGTATTGCTCATAACGAAGAAGAAATGTACATGATTGCCCTTCGTGGGATTAAGCTTAGTCCAATCCATCAGATTCTTGTAGAAAGATCCGTAGCTGGTTGGAAAGAAGTAGAATACGAAGTAATGCGTGACTGCGCAGATAACTGTATCATTGTATGTAATATGGAGAACATCGACCCAGTAGGGGTGCATACAGGCGATTCTGTAGTAGTGGCACCATCGCAAACGTTGAATGATACACAATACCAAATGTTGCGTACGGCTTCGGTTGATATCATTCGCTACCTTGAAATCGAAGGTGGCTGTAATGTGCAATATGCCTTGGACCCATATAGTAATCAATACTATGTTATCGAAGTAAATCCTCGCGTGTCTCGTTCTTCTGCATTAGCTTCTAAGGCAACGGGATATCCCATTGCTAAGGTAGCAGCTAAGGTTGCTATCGGCATGACCTTAGATGAAATTACAAATGCCGTTACAGGAGAAACTAAAGCGTGCTTTGAACCATCCTTGGACTATGTGGTAACAAAATTTCCTCGTTGGCCATTTGAAAAATTTAATTTGGCAGACCGTACGTTGGGAACACAAATGAAAGCCACTGGCGAAGTTATGGCTATCGACAGAACCTTAGAAGGTTCTCTATTAAAAGCCATTCGTTCTCTAGAAATTGGATTAGATCATATTGAACTGAAAAAGATTGCTCATGAAACGCCTGAGCAACTGATTGAACGATTGCAATTAGTGGATGATGAACGTCTCTATGTTATCGCTCAAGCTCTTCGTGTGGGTATTAGTGTAGAGAAAATCTGCTACATTACAAAAATTAATTCTTTCTTCATCAATAAAATTAAAAATATTATATTAGTAGAAAAAGATTTGGCTACTAATGGTGTAACAAAAGAAAATCTAAAAACTGCGAAACGTTATTCCATTCCTGATCAAGTGATTGCTAGATATGCAAATTGTAGTGCTGAAGAAGTGTTGGCAAAACGCAATGAATGGAATATTCATCCAATCTATAAATACGTAGATACCTGTGCCGCAGAATTTGAAGCGCACACACCATATTATTACAGTGCCTATGCCATAGAAGATGAAGTAGTACCACGTGGTGAAAACAGCGTTATCGTTCTTGGTTCCGGTCCAATTCGTATCGGACAAGGGGTAGAGTTCGATTATTGCTCTGTTCATTCCTCATGGGCATTACGTAAAGCTGGTATGAAATCTATCATTATTAACAACAACCCAGAGACAGTAAGTACAGATTTTGATACATCTGATAGCTTGTACTTTGAACCGTTGACAGTAGATGATGTGATGGAAATTATCCGCAAGGAGAATCCAGTAGGGGTTATCGCTCAGTTCGGTGGACAAACAGCCATTAACTTAGCAGGACCGTTGGCTGCAAGAGGTGTAAATATTCTAGGTACATCTGTAGACAGCATCGATATGGCAGAAGACCGTGAACGTTTCGATGAATTGTTGGCAAAATTGGAAATTCCTCGTCCAGTAGGGGCGTTGGTGACTAGCGATGAAGAAGCCTTAGAAGCAGCAAAACGCTTACAATATCCATTGATTGTCCGTCCGTCTTATGTACTAGGTGGTCGTGCTATGGAAATTGTATATAATGACCAAGAATTAGATCGTTATATGAAAGAAGCTGTAGTAGCATCGAAAGATCACCCAGTGTTAATCGACCGCTACATGGTAGGCATGGAAGTAGAAGTAGATGCGATTTCTGATGGTATCGATGTATGCATTCCGGGTATTATGGAACAAGTGGAACGAGCAGGGGTACACTCTGGTGATTCTATTGCGGTATATCCAGCACAACATTTGTCGGAAGAGTTGACGAATCAA
Organism: Veillonella sp. oral taxon 780 str. F0422; assembly: GCF_000221605.1. Lineage (NCBI taxonomy): Bacteria > Bacillati > Bacillota > Negativicutes > Veillonellales > Veillonellaceae > Veillonella > Veillonella sp. oral taxon 780. The sequence continues at coordinate 58,485 of NZ_AFUJ01000040.1, forward strand.
ATTGTAGACTATACTCGTCGCATTGCTCAAGGGTTGCAGGTAAAAGGGGTACTCAATATCCAATATATTGTGGTCAATGATGAGTTACATGTTATCGAAGTAAACCCTCGTTCTAGCCGTACAGTGCCTTTCATTAGTAAAGTAACCGGTATCAACATGGTGGAGTATGCAACACGAATTGCTTTAGGAGAAACCTTGGAAAGCTTGGGATTACCAACTGGATTAGTGCCAGCCCGTCCACATGTGGCTGTAAAAGCACCAGTATTCTCCTTCTCAAAAATGGGGTTGGTAGAAATTGCACTAGGACCAGAAATGAAATCTACTGGAGAAGTAATGGGAATTGGCCGTACTTATGCAGATGCCTTGTTCAAAGCGATTCACGGAGCCAATATGCGCATTCCAGATAAAGGCAATATTTTGATGACCGTAGCCGATCGTGATAAAGAAGAAGCAGCCCGTTTGGCAAAAGGTTTTATCGAATTGGGGTACCACATTCAAGCTACAGGTGGTACTGGTCGTTATTTCACAGAACACGGTGTAGATTGCACTATAGTGAATAAGCTATCTGAAGGTAGTCCAAACTGTGCAGATGCTATTCGTGAAGGTAAAGTAGATTTGGTGCTAAATACCCTAACCTATGGTAAACAACCAGAACGAGAGGGATTCCAATTGCGTCGTTTAGCTGTAGAAATGGGCGTACCATGCTTAACATCTTTGGATACAGCTCGTGAAGTATTACATGTTGTAGCTAGTCGAGCTACCGCAGGTGATGCTATTACAGTGGATGCAGTGCAAGATTATGAAATGGAGTAATCATAAATGAGTGGATATGTAGAAATGGGTCGAGTGATTCATAACACCCAAATAGGCAGTGATGTATGGAGAATGTCCATATATGCACCCAAACAAGCAAAAGAGGCACAACTAGGACAGTTTTGCAATGTTCGCGTCACAGGGGGCACAGCTCCCTTGTTGCGCAGACCTATCAGTTATGCCGGCTTTGATGCCGAAGCAGGTACCATCGACTTATTATATCGTGTGGTAGGTAAAGGTACAGAGATTATGACTCAGCTACGAGAAGGGGATACCTTAGATTGCTTGGGACCATTAGGTCAAGCTTTTACCACTGCAGACCGCATGTTATTAGTGGGTGGTGGTGTTGGAATTGCGCCTATGCTATGTATCGCTGATCGGTTACAACCAGGTCAAGAGGCTCATGTGATATTAGGATTCCGTAATGCAAGTGAATCATTTTGGGCTGATTTATTTAAAGATAGTCCTGTGACTGTACACATCACCACAGATGATGGCTCACTGGGTACTAAAGGATATCCTACGTCTGTGATGGAAACGCTGATGAGAGAAGAGCAGTTTCATGCGGTCTTGACATGTGGTCCTACACCAATGATGAAAGGGGTAGCCGCTGTAGCTCAACAAATGGGAGTGCCTTGCCAAGTGTCCTTAGAGGAACGCATGGGTTGTGGTACCGGTGGTTGCGTAGGCTGTGCATGCCAAGGTAAAAGTGGCACACGATATAAAGTGTGTAAAGATGGTCCTGTATTCCCTGCTGAGGAGGTGTTTTTCTAATGGCTACTGTAGATCCTAAATTAGCAGTGGAGTTCTGTGGTATCTCCATGAAAAATCCTATTGTAGCAGCATCGGGCACTTTTGGGTTCGGATTGGAATATGATGGATATTTAGACCTTGATACAGAGGTAGGGGCGATTTCTGTAAAAGGTTTAACACCTACTCCTCGACCTGGTAATGCTGGTGTACGTATCGCTGAAACACCATCTGGGGTGTTGAACTGTATCGGATTAGAAAATCCAGGAGCAGAAGCATTCGTAGCAGATATATTGCCAAATTTAAAACAATATGATGTGCCAATTTTTGCCAATATCTCTGGTAATACACTGGAAGAGTACGAATATATGGCAAAAACATTGACCGTCGAAGGTGTAGCAGCCTTAGAGGTCAACATTAGTTGTCCTAATGTAAAATGCGGAGGTATGGCATTTGGTGTGCAGGCGGAGAGTGCGGCTGCTGTATGTAAAGCGGTAAAAGGGCATACAGATTTGCCAGTAATTATGAAATTATCACCCAATGTAACAGATATCGTAGAGATTGCTCGTGCTGTAGAAGCGGCAGGTGCAGATGGTATCAGTATGATTAATACCCTATTAGGGATGTCTGTAGATCTACGGACTCGTAAACCATTATTGGGGAATATCTATGGTGGTTTATCTGGTCCAGCTGTGAAACCAGTGGCATTGCGCTTAACACATCAAGTGGCACAAGCTATTGAAATCCCAATTATGGGGGGCGGCGGCATCATGACTGGTGAAGATGCCTTAGAATTTATGCTAGTAGGAGCTGACATCGTGTCTGTGGGGACGGCAACGATGGTAGATCCACGAGCTATTGGCATCATCGCTAGTGAAATGAGTGCTTATTGTGAAAGCCAACACATCGATCATGTATCGAACTTAGTTGGTGGTATTATTATGCCTTAATAAGAGAAAATGTATATCTCCTGTAATAGGTTTATAGTGTCAGCAATACATCTAAAATCAGAGTGGTTATCAGGAAATATATCGATACAGGGAAAGCCTTAAAGAAGAGAACTTTGAATACAATACAGAAAAGGACTGTTCCAGTGAAAGAGACACTGGCAACAGTCCTTTTAGTGTTTAAATTTTATTGAGTAATTCTTCTTTTTTCTGTTGAAATTCTTCGTTGGTTATGGCTCCTAGGTCAAGGAGCTCTTTTAGTTGTTTGATACGAAGGATGGGATCATCCAGGGCTGATACTATATCAGATGTGGTAGTATTCTCTGATGTATCCTCTACTTCAATGGTAGCAGTTTCCACTGGAGGACCTGCATCGATGGCAGCTTTCACAGCAGCTGTATTAACCCATAAGCCACGTTGTTGTTGATCATAATCGTAGGCTACAGTGCCACGAGATTCAATCCAGGCTTGTAAATTTTCATTTACTAAATTAGTCAATACATCTAATGTGGCAAGACAGGTATCTCGACCTTGAATGAGCAAGACTCGATGGGTACGACTCACCTCTTTGTTGTCGATATGATCGATATCTGTATCATAAAACTTAGCACGTGTACCATAGCGACCACGATACGTAAATAGACCTGTTTTTGTGTTGTAAGTAATTTTAACTTGCAATGTATGACCGCCAGGGGCATAGCTTATGATATGGTCTGGAGTTTGCGTGAACCAATCGAAGAGTCCCATAATCACTATCCTTTCTTACGTTTGCTTGGCCAAGGACTAGGAGGTCCGTAGCGATTGTTTCCAGTAGAACCAGGGAAACAAGATAAGAATCCGTGTATAATTACTACAATAATAGTGTGCAGAATATAAATATTCTTTAATGGTAGATATAAATTTGTACAAATAATATACATACCCAATAGTATACCAAGGAGACGACCTGGTAATCCGATGTCATTGAATCGTCGTATGTATAGGGTATAGTATAGAGGGAGCAATATGATATATCCTGCGTAAGCTAATGCTTTGATGCCAAAATAAGCCGGCAATATGACAACTACATCTAATAGTTGTTGGATAAACATATTAAAAATATGCATAGTAGCAGATAAAAATAGTATGCCAATGATAAATTGAAATCGATTCATCCGACCTGATGAATTTAATACGCCATGACTGTGTGGTTCTAGCGCAAGTAAAAGAAAGAGGGCTGCTACACCTACTAGAAATGATAGGCCCATATTAATCAGTATGTCCATAAGGAACCTCCTTATATGCTATGAATAAGTATAGCATAGATTAGGATATATGGCGAACTGTGGTCAAATGGAATGAAATTGAAATAGATTCTTCATTAAAATATTAAAAAAATAGAGTAGTATAAAGAAAGTTAGCAGAAAAAATAGGCAAAATAGCGGTTCATTGGTATAATAGTAAAGATAGTAAGAAATAGGTTCACTTTTTTCTTTCTAACTACGATTATATAGTTATGAAAGGAGGAATGTATGAAACCTGTAACAACACCTATGGAAAAACGCATTCGCATGGTTCGTGCTTGGTTAGATGCAGCAGCTAAGTCCTATGCTACAAAGGGAAGTGTGAAGGGGAACTTTCATTTATTCTTGGCTCAAGCAGAGATGAAGCAAATGAATGAGGGTAGACCCTCTATTGTGTCCTACGCACAACGAGCTATGTTAACTATTGCATTAGTAGGAGTCATAGGGGTAACACATTGGTGGCTATCACAACATGAAGCAGGGAACGTAACACATACTCCTGTCATAGAAACAAAGGTAGAGGTGAAACCTGCACCTGTGTCTTCCACAGTGGTAGTGAAAGAATCACCAACCATAGAACAGGCTGAACCTAAGCCCGTAGAGACGGTGATAGAAACCAATCATGTTGTAACAACACAGCCCAATGTAGAACCTAGAAAAGATCCTACTATTAGCTCGAAAGACATGGTACATGCAGTGCAAACTGGTGGACGTATTTTGCGAGATTAGCACCTTTTATATTCTAAGGAGGAACATATATGAAGGGAAACCTATCTTATAAGAAATTTTTAACCTTTGCTGTCCTAGCGGCAATCAGTACAACTCCAGTATTTGCTGATACTGCTACTACGACTGAAAGTGGCAAAACAATTGCTAAATTATCCATGGAGGATTTAGGAAAGCAAAATACTACACGCCAAGAAACAGTAGCCTCTGGTGATACGGCTACAGAGGCAGCGATTGCAGCAGCTCGTGAAGGTTTGTCTGAGGCTGCACAACGTGATGCTATTGAAGAACAACGTAAACGTGTTGATAACTCTTCCTTAGCTACTAATGACAAAGAAGTTAAAGTTATCACAAAAGCTGGTGGTGATAAATTAGAAGAAGCACAGGCGGCAGGTGTGGAAACAGCGATTCCTCAAGTACAAGCTCGTTATTTCACATCCCTAACTGAAGCGGAGTTACAAAAATATGTAGGCAAAACGATCACTCATATTTCTATTGAAGGTCTTGACCAAGCAAATCAACCGGCTTTCCTTTCTTTATTACAAGGTAAAATTGGTGATGCTGTTACAGTAGAAGGAATCTCTAAAGAGATTGCTAACCTAGGTGGTTCCGGTGTTCTTTCAGAAATTACACCAGTATTTACAGAAGTACCAGAAGGTGTAAAAGTAGCATATCATGTAACCTTAAACCCAGTGATTAAAGGTGTGTCTGTAGAGGGTAATACGGTATACAAAACAGATGTATTATTGAACTATTTAGGTGTACAACCTAACACTGTGTTAAATACTATTGCAGTTGGTGAAAAAGTACAAGGTATCAACGCAGCGTACCAACGTGATGGATATATTTTAGCTCATGTAAAAGATATGGCTGTAGATGACAATGGTGTATTACACGTATCTGTAGTAGAAGGTATTGTAGAACGTATTACTCCACATGGTAATAAAAAGACTAAAGATCGTGTGATTACTCGTGAATTTAACCAAAAAGTGGGACAACCATTTAATAAATTCTTAGTACGTCGATCTGTAGAGAAAGTATATAACTTAGGTTTCTTTGATGATGTAAATGTACGTTTAACACAAGGCTCCACAGAAGAAATGGTGAACATTGAAGTGGACGTACTAGAACATAAAACAGGTACGATTACATTAGGTGCAGGTTATTCTGATGCTGATGGCTTTGTAGGTATTGTAGAAGTGGGTGAAGAAAACTTACGCGGTACTGGTGATAAAGTGAAAGTTCACTGGGAGTTTGGAGGCACAGCAGGTTATAAAAACTACTCTGTTTCCTACTTGCGTCCATGGATTGATAGAAAAGGCACATCTTTAGGGGTAACCTACTACAATCAATTAAACGAATATACAGATTACAACGAAAAAGGACAATCGAAAGCTACCTATGACAGAAAATCTAATGGCTTTAATATTTCTTTAGGACGTCAAACGGGTGAGTTTACTCGTGATTATGTCACATTAGAGCATCGTAAAGATACTTATGTTTGGGATAATAAAGATTCCAGTGGTTTCCGGTATGATACAGATGTAAATGGCGGTCCTGGATCAGGATATCGTTGGAATAATGAGGGCTATAAGTTTGCTAGCACAGGATATATTAAACATAACTTTGGCACAACAAACAGCATTAGCTGGCAAAAAGTATTTGACTCCCGTGATAATGTATACGAACCAACACGTGGTAAACGTTTATCCAGTACATTACAATGGGGTGGTCATGGCTTAGGTGGTGACTTTAACTTCTATAAATTCACTGGCGAAGCTAGAACGTATAAAAAAGTAGGTAATAAACAAGTGCTTGCCTTCCGTGCACGATTAGGTTGGGCAATGGGTGATTTACCATATAGTCAATTATATACAATCGGTGGTTCTGATTCTCTTCGTGCTTATGAGGATGATCAATACCGTGGTAAAAAAATGTACAACTTTACGGCAGAATATCGCTTCCCAATTTGGAATAAAGTAAGCGGTGCATTATTTACAGATTTAGGTGATGCATGGGATGCACCAAATGTACCTTGGTTCAAACATTCTAAAACATTTAATGTTTCTGTAGGTGCCGGCGTGCGTGTGACAACACCAATTGGTCCAGTACGTATCGACTATGGTATTAGTAAAGATCAAAAGAAATTCCACTTTAGCTTTGGTGGACAATTCTAATTGATGACTATACAACAATGGATAGGAGGGGCTTTCCTAATGGTTACATTAGGGATTCCCTCCGTCTATGGAGCGCCTGTTCAGACTGTGGATGTGGACCTACACAGTACAACAGGAACGATTCCAGCAGCCTTAAAAACACGTATGGTAGCTAGCATTCAAGGTGCAGCTTCCTATATATACAAAGGTAAAGAGGATTCTTATATCAAGGAATCTATACAGGCCTATGAAAAGGCTACAATAGATGTAGTGGATCGCATTCTATATGGATATACGGTAAAATCTATATCTATGGATATTGGTGAATCTATGTATATGCGCCTTACATTAGAACCCTATGGAAATGTGGTACAATCTATAGAAACTAAGTTTAACTATGGGAATATATCTCCTTATGGACAATCTCTCATACATAGAGATATAGGAAATGTAAAGCCCCGGTTAGAGCAAATTCTTTTGGGAGCATCCCTGGAGTCCTTAGGTTGGATTACACCATTAGCACAAAAATCAATTCGAAGTGAATTAGAAGGAACTCTTCCTGAATTTACACCACAAATTGATATTGTAGGTGGAGAATTAGCAAAGGCTACCGTATATTTAGTACCTCATGGTAATAGCGTACATCGTACAGATGTGGCTATTCACTCTAATACTTTACCGAGTGCTCTTTTTTATAATATGCGTCAATATTATGAAAAAAAGTTACAACAATTAGAGGGACTACCTGTGTCGTTTGTGCGACGTCATCAGTTGATGATAGAATCGGAGATACAAGAAGAACTTAATATAAGTCGGGGTGTTACGCAATTTGGTGTGACCATGACTCCAGAACTTCAGGTAGGTACGGACACAAGATTAGACATTCACGTGGATTCCTCTAAGTATATCCTTCGAGGCGAAGGGTATTTGGATATGGGGCGTGGTGTGGATTCTGTAGGATTACGAGTGTATACGGGGGTTCATCGAGGTCCCCATGATTGGTATTTAGAAACAGAGTTTTTACCCAATCGTTTGAAATGGTCTTTTGCGCCATCGTATGGGTATCAATTCAGTAAAGATACAAAGGTAGGTTATCAATACAGCCTGCCGAATCATCACCATCATGGTTTTGTATACCAAAATATTGGTACACGTTGGAATGCAAGATATGAAAGAGATATAACTGCGAAAGCTAATGAATTTGCTCTTTCCTATGATGTACATGAATATTTACGATTAGAATATGTCTGGGGTGACCAGGATCGTTGGTTACGCCTAATAGGACGAATATAAGGAAAGAAGGTAGATACACTATGATGCGTTTATTGAATAATAAAAAGAATGTAAAAACAGTGTCTATCATTGTAGGCATTCTTTTTGTCATCAGTGTGGGGGCTTTGGCCTATACACAGATGGCGGGACATGGTGGTTCCAATGCAGTGAGCAATATCGGTGTTATTGATATGCAGCGAATTGTAGAAAGCAATCCAAACTTAGTGCAAGATGCACAACAAGAATATGCTGCCTATAATGAAGAACTACAAAAAGAATTTAATGAAAAATCTGCTAATTTAGATGAAGAAGGTAAGGCTAAATTATCTAATGAACTTCGTCAAAAGATGCAAGAAAAACAACAAACAATTCAAGAAAATCTAAAAAAACGTGTAGATGAAGCTTCTAAAACAGTAGCTGATGGCAAAGGCCTTAGCGTGGTATTGAGCCGTGAATCTGTATTGTTTGGTGGTACTGATATTACAGACCAAGTGAGCAAGAAGCTAGCAGAAACTAAATAAGGTAACATCCAAATGGGAAAAGGACCTATCTTCGCTTTATTAGGTATACTTGTATGTGCTGCTAGTATTGGTAGTTATTATGTATATCATCAGCCTGTGGCTTTGCAAGGACCACGGATTGGGGTTGTACGTTTGCAAGAGGTAGTAGAAAAGCATCCAAACTTTCATAGTTATGATGAACAAAAGAAAGAATTGTTACGACTGGAGGCTCAACGGGACAGAGAGGATGAACTTCTCAAATCTAAATTGGGTACTGAAGTGGGAAAATCTGAAGAACATCTAAAACAGTTAGAATCAAATTTAACTGAAAGTTTGAATCAGGAGCTACAAACAAAAATTGCCTTACGTGAAGCTGAGTTAAATCAAGAGTTAGCGGCTAAGCAACGTGAATTGATTGAACGATATCGTAAAAATTACAAAGTAGAACCTAGTGAAGCAGATATAGAAATTGTAAATTTACAATTGTGGTTAACAACTGAAATGAAAGTAAAACCGATTGATGAAGAGCAACGAAAACGTTGGGACACTCTAAAAGCTGAGAAGGAACAACGATTATCTGATTTGTTAGCACAACGGAGTCATCGTATCAGCGGATCTCAACAATGGAAAGATTTAGAAGCCAAAGTGGCTGAGGCGATGGTACCTGCCCAGACAGAAGCACAGCAGAAGTTAAGTGCCTATGCTACTGAGCAGGCAAAAGCCTTAGGGGCACAGCGAGATCAATCTATGAAAGGTCTGGTGGATTCGCAACAAGAAGTGTTGGCTAAGGTTCACCGTGAGGGCACCACTTTGTGGGATGCAGAATGGGAACAACGATTGGCACAAAAACGGGATGAAGTACAAGCCCTACATGATGCCATTTTAGAAGATATTCGAGTTCGTGCAGGAGTGTTGGCTAGAGCTAAGCAGTTAGATTTAGTGCTGGTAGATCATATTACAGATCGTACGGGTATGGATTTAACAGAAGAAATCATTCAATCGTATGGACAATAAAGGAGTAAAGTGATGAAATCAATGTGGAAACGTATGGCTACAGGTGCCATGATGGTATGTGCATTAGGATTAGTAGCTGGTTGTGGATCAAGTGAAAAAGTAGGTGTGGTAAACACTGAAAAGTTAGTGCAAGAAAGCCAAAAAGCTAAGGATATTAATAAAGAAATGGAAGCTAAACAAAAGGAAGTTACAGACCGTTTAGCTCAAGTGCAAGGTACACAAACTGAAGAGCAATTCCAACAAACACAATTAAATGCACAACAGGAATTGCAAATTTATGGACAAGCAAAAGGTAAAGAGTTTAAAGCCTATGTGGAATCCAATATCCAAGCTGTAGCAAAAGAAAAAGAATTGACTGTAGTAGCAAATGATCAAGCCATTGTAAGTGGTGGAATTGATATTACAGAAGATGTGCTTAAAAAAATGAATGAAAGTGCTTCCTCCGGAGAAACTAGTAAATAATAAGAGAGTAAAAAGTAAGGAGGCTTCATAGTGAAGTTTTCAGTAGAAGACCTAGCCAAATTGGTTGAGGGCACTGTATATGGCGATGGTTCCATTAATATTGAAGAAGCCCGTAGTTTAGATCAAGGTGCAGCTCATGCTATCAGTTTTGCTATCGGTGATTATAGAGAGTTTGCCAAAGATAGTAAAGCAGGAGCTTTGTTAGTAGATACTAAAATTGAAGGGTGTGAAACTCCTCAAATTGTGGTGTCTAATGCTAAAGCAGCTTTTGCCAAATTGCTAGAAGTATTTCACCCTCCGGTGGTATTCCCAGAGGGGATTCATGAAACAGCAATTATTGGTAAGAATGTAACAATCGGAAACAATGTAAAAATTGGACCTTATTGTGTAGTTTATGATAATGCTATTATTGGAGATAATGTTACATTACACGCCTATGTATATATTGGACATAATGTGCGTATTGGTGAAGGTACAACGATTTATGCAAGTTCCATTGTGCATGAGAACTGTATTTTAGGAAAACGAGTTGTCTTACGTGCGAATGCTGTTGTAGGTGGAGAAGGGTTTGGCTTTGCCACGGAAAATGGTAAACACACACATATTCCACAAGTAGGTAATGTTATCTTAGAAGATGATGTGGAAGTAGGATCTTGTTCTTGTATAGACAATGCTACTATGGGATCTACCTTAGTTCGTCGTGGCACTAAAATAGATAATTTAGTTCACCTAGGCCATAATGTAGAAATTGGAGAAGATTGTTTCTTAATTGCCCAAGTCGGTATCGCAGGTAGTACAAAATGTGGTAACCATGTTATCTTTGCTGGACAAACTGGTTGTACAGGACATATTACAATTGGTGATAATGTTACTTTTGCAGGAAAAACAGGCATTACAGGTAATGTGCCATCGAATGGACTTTATGCAGGGTTCCCAATGCGACCACATAAAGAATGGTTAAAATTAGCTGCCTATGAAAGCCGTTTACCAGATATGGTAAAACAGTTAAAAGCATTAGAAAAAGAAGTAGCTGCATTACAAGCTAAATTAGAAGATAAATAGGTGTAGATATGTTATATACCTGTATGAAAGTGTTAAGTGCTATCCTATGTGCTTTGCCGTATCGAATGCAATATGCTATTGGGTATCTATTAGGGCAATTAGGATGGATTTTTACACCAAGCAATCGAAAACGATTGGCCATTGGACAAATATTATTTTGTCGTATTACAGATGATCCTGTAGAGGCAAAACGAATTGCCAAAGCCAGTGTGACAAGATTTGGTCGCATGATTGTGGATGTGCTTCGTTATCCTGAAATTAAAGATGGTAAATACAAAGAGATGTTCACCATGGAAGGTAGAGAATATCTAGAAGATGCCAAAGAAGATGGAAAAGGTGCTATTATTATTGCTCTCCATAGTGGAAACTGGGAATTACTAGGAGGTATTTTAGCATCTGAAGGATATCCTTTGATTTCAGTAGCGATGCAGCAACAAGGTGATGCGGACAAATTTATCAATGAATATCGTGCGCTTATGAAACAACACGTCACTTATAAAACAGGTGTTCGTGAAATGGTAAAAGAACTGCAACAAGGTTCTTTTATAGGTCTTATTATGGACCAGGATCCAGGAGATAAAGGTCAGTTGGTTCCGTTTTTTGGCTATGAAACATTGACTCCCGTAGGACCTGCGGCAATGGCTCGTATGCAGGATGTGCCGATTATTCCTATAACAATACGTTTTAATGAATATACTGAGAAATACGAAATTACTGTACATCCACCTGTATACGCTGAAAAAACAGAAGAGCGGAAACGTGATATTGCGGTTACATTGACGATGCTCAATGAATGGGTGGAAGATTATATTCGAAGATATCCAGAAGATTGGTTCTGGCTTCATAATAGATGGAAATGGACACGTCGCTTTTATGGTGATACCATAGAAGTACCACCAGATGTGATGAACCAAAAACTGTAGAAAGGAGGCCCTTATGAAACAACAAACAATTAGTAAAGCAATAAGCTATGAAGGGGCTGGATTACACAGCGGTTTACCTGTGCAAATGCGTATCCTTCCTAGTGAGCCCAATACAGGGATTACCTTTGTACGTACAGATTTACCAGGCACTCCTTCTGTGAAGGCAGATATTCGCAATGTTACGAATACAATGCGTGCAACTACTTTAGAAGATGGGGAAGCCAAAGTATTTACAGTAGAACATATTTTAGCAGCTTTCTACGGCATGGCTATTGATAACTGTATCATCGAGTTGAACTCACCAGAACCTCCTATAGCAGATGGTGGATCAGCCACATTTGTACAACTTATCAAAGAGGCAGGTATTGTAGAACAAGACGCAGACCGTCGTGTGTACACTGTGAAACAGTCTCATGGCATCTATGAAGAAGATAAATTTATCGTGATTCGTCCTTATGATGGATTCCGAGTGACTTTCACAAGTATCAATAGCCATCCTATGCTAGGTACACAACATGCAGATTATGAAATTAATCCTGATGTGTTTGCTACAGAAATTGCACCAGCTAGAACGATTGGCTTTACGAAAGAAATTGAACAATTGCAAGCTATGGGTTTGGCGAAAGGCGGATCTACAGAGAATGTGATTGTCTATGATGATACAACTTGTTTATCGGAACTTAATTTTCCAGATGAATTAGTGCGTCATAAAATTTTAGATATATTAGGCGATTTATTCTTAGTGGGCCATCTAAAAGGCCATATTATTGCTGTGAAATCGAGTCATAATTTAAATTCGCGATTAAGTAGAGAAATTTTAAAAGAAATGCAAGAGGAGGCATAACATGATTCTTACAATTGAAGAAATTATGGAAATTCTACCACACCGTTATCCATTCTTATTGGTAGATCGTATTATTGAAATGGAACCAATGAAACGTGCGGTAGGTCTTAAAAATTGTACTTTCAATGAGCCACATTTCATGGGTCACTTTCCAGGTAACCCTGTGATGCCAGGTGTATTGATTACAGAAGCAATTGCTCAAGTAGGTGGTATTGCACTCTTGTATCCTGAAGAAAATCGTGGCTTAACACCAATGTTTACAGGTATAGATAAAGTACGTTTCCGTCATCCAGTTAAACCTGGTGATCAAGTACGCATCGAGGCGGATGTAGTAAAAATCAAAGGTCGTATGGGTAAAGTAGAAGGTCGTGCGTATGTAGGTGATAAATTGGTGGCAAGTGGTGAGTACATGTTCGCCTTAGTGAAGCCAGAATAACTTTCAAAATGTAAGGAGTGACACAGATGATCGTAGTTGGCATGGAAAATGCAACATCTGAAATTCATAGTACTGCAGTCATACATCCAGATGCAAAAATTGGTAAAAATGTTATTATTGGTCCTGGTGCAGTCATTGGAGAACATGTTGAAATCGGAGATGGTACTAAAATTGGCGCTAATGTAGTTATTGGTGGCTGGACAACGATTGGTAAAAATAATGAATTTTTTCCAGGTTGTGCTATCGGTTTGGAACCACAAGATTTAAAATTTAAAGGTGAAAAAAGTTATTGTATTATTGGCGATAATACAGTAGTTCGTGAATTCGTAACTATCAGTCGTGCTACTGGTGAAGGGGAAGAGACACGAGTTGGTAACAATTGTTTGTTCCAAGCGTGCACACATGTGGCGCATAACTGTATCGTAGGCAATAATGTTATCATGAGTAACTGTGCAGGCCTTGCAGGTCACGTAATTGTAGAAGATCGCGTGGTTATTGGAGGTATTGCAGGGGTTCATCAGTTTGTAAAAATTGGTCGTAATGCTATGGTTGGTGGTATGGCGAAAGTCGTACAAGACATCCCTCCCTATGTCATTGCGGATGGACAGCCAGCGCATGTAATTGGGTTGAACTCTGTAGGGTTAGCTCGCGCTGGAGTATCTGAAGAAGTGCGTCGTGAGTTGAAGAAGGCATTTCGTATTCTATATCGCAGTGGCTATAGTCTGTCTAAAGCAATTGAAGAAATGGAATTGAATTTAATATCTTCTGTTGAGATTGAACACATGCTACGTTTCTTACGCAATGCAGATCGTGGTATCATGCGCGTACGCAGAGATTAATAATGGAATTATAATACATGGAAGAGCATACAATGTATGCTTTTCCATGTATTTTTTATTGTGAACTTTCATGCCATTTATGCCCTATATATGGTATAATATAGATTAGAATTTTTATAATTAAAAGTTAGTGGGAGGCGTTATGGCGAAAGTAGGATTGATTGCAGGAATTGGTAATCTGCCAGTTGAATTTATGCGAGCTGCTCAACATGAAGGCTATGAAGTTGTGGTCATTTCTGTTGTAACAGAGGGAGCTCCTGAATTACAAGCAGAGGCCGATGCATACTACCAAATCAGCGTCTTTAAATCAGATACAGTGATTAAAACGTTCCTTAAAGAGGGCGTCACAGATGTGACTATGTTAGGAAAAGTAACAAAAGAACATCTGTATAAAAAGATAACAACCATACCAGATATGCGTACGATCAAATTGTTGAATCGTTTGCGCAATCGTAAAGATGATACGATCATGCTAGCTATCGTAGAGGAATTAGAAAAAGAAGGACTAGCGGTAGCGGATCAAACAAAATATATGAGATCTCTTATGCCACCAGTAGGTGTCATGACAATGAGAAAACCAACAGAGGTGGAGCAATTAGATATTGAGTTTGGCTTTACCTTAGCGAAACAAATGGGTGCACTTGACATTGGACAAACCGTAGTAGTGAAAGAACAAGCGGCGATGGCCATAGAAGCCATTGAAGGAACCGATGAGTGTATCAAGCGAGGCGGTGCCTTGGGTCGTGAAGGGGCTGTGGTGGTAAAAACTGCAAAACCTAATCAGGACGTACGTTTTGATGTTCCAGCGGTAGGTATGAAGACGTTAGAATCTATGATTACCGGTAACTGCAAGGTCCTAGCTATGGAGGCGAAACGGACGATTTTTGTTGAGCAAGAAGCAGTTTTGCAAAAAGCAAACGAATTAGGTATCGTAATCTGTGCCGTAGAAGGGCCGGATGAGGAGTAAGCATGAAGATTATGTTTTCTGCTGGTGAAGCATCAGGAGATACGCATGGTGCCAGTGTGGCAAAGGCTTTATTGGAGGCATATCCAAAAGCACAACTATTTGGCATGGGCGGAGACTTGATGAAGGAAGCGGGTGTGAATATTATATACGATATTCAGCAACTAGGGTTCATCGGTATTGTTGAAATAATAAAACATTTGCCCACATTTTTTAAACTTCGCAGCTTCTTAAAAGAAGCTATGCTACGAGAAAAGCCAGATGTGTTGGTGTGTATTGACTATCCAGGTTTTAATATGAAGTTAGCGAAGGTGGCAAAAGAATTACATATACCTGTGGTGTATTACATTGCCCCTACCATTTGGGCTTGGAATAAAGGACGAGGCAAGGATATCGCTAAAACGGTGACAAAAGTAGCTTCTATTTTTCCTTTTGAAGCAGAGGCATACCGTGAATTTGGTGTAGATGTGGAATTTGTAGGGAATCCTTTGGTAGATATTGTACATCCTACCATGTCCGTCGAAGCAGCACTTGCTCATTTTGGTGCAGATACAAGGAGTCGTAATATTCTTTTGATGCCAGGTAGTCGTAAACAAGAAGTAGAAGGGTTATTACCAACAATGCTGGCAGCAGCAGAACGGTTATATAAAAATCATACAGATTTGAAGTTCTTCTTACCACGGGCACATACAATACCTAGAGAAGATATTGACAGAATTTTACAAAGTTATTCTGTACCAGTCACTGTTACAGAAGGTCATAACTATGATTTAATGCAGATTTGTACCGCATGTATTGCGGCTTCAGGGACAGCTACCTTAGAAACAGCCTTGATGGATGTACCTACTGTATTAATTTATAAAGTGGCACCTGTTACGTATGGAATTGGTAAATTACTGGTAAAAATAGATCATATTGGATTGCCTAATATTATGGCGAAGCGTCGCATTATTCCTGAGTTATTACAGGGGGATGTAACGCCAGAAAATGTAGAACGAGAACTAGCTAATATCTTAGATCATGAGGCGGTATATACGCAGATGAAAGCTGATTTAGCGCAAGTGAAAGTAGAATTAGGGGCACCGGGAGCGGTGCAACGTGTAGCTGATGTCATTGCATCAGTCGCAATGAAGGAGGCGTAAATGAATCGTTATAAACAACTATTGGCATTTATTGTGCCATATAGGATGCGACTCATATTAGGGATATTTTGCATGATTGCAGCTGCCATGGGGTATTTAGTGGTACCATGGTTAATCCGAAATGTAGTGGATGGCGTATTGCAAGATAAAGATTTAGGCTTATTAACATTAATTGTGATTGCTATTTTAGTAATTTTCTTGCTTCGTGGATTTGCTACCTATGGGCAAAACTATATGATGGCTTATGTAGGACAGCGCGTGGTTATCGATATTCGTGAAACCTTATTTAAGCATTTACAAAAGTTAGACCAAGCTTATTTTGACCGCCGTAAAACAGGGGGTATCATGAGCAATGTGACTAGTGATGTAGGTGCATTACAACAAGCTATTGTAGATAACCTTATATCGTTTATGACAGAAGGAGTTACCTTAGTAGGGTCCTTAGTCTTCATGTTTTACTTGGATTGGAAACTATCCCTTTTAACATTGATTATTGTGCCTGTTGTATTAGGATTAACGAATATATTTGGTAAAAAATTGCGCTCTGCAGGTCATGAGGTACAAGGTAGAACAGCGGATATTACGGCGTTTTTACAAGAAGTTATCTCAGGGGTGCGCGTGATTCGTTCTTTTGCTCGTGAAACATATGAATTTAAGCGATTTGAACAAGAGAACCAAAATAACTTTGATGCTGCTATGAAAGCTACAAAATTAACAGCTGTCATGGGGCCTATGGTGGAATTTGCAGCGGCCATTGCAGTAGTGATTATTCTATGGTATGGCGGATATTCTGTAGTGCAAGGTTATATTACAGCAGGTTCCTTGATTGCATTCTTAATTTATGCTATTAACTTATCTAATCCTGTGAAACGCTTAACTCAAGTCTATGGTAACTTGCAAAAAGCAATGGCAGCAGGAGATCGTGTTATCGACATTTTAGAAACAGAACCACATGTGAAAGAATCACCAACGGCAAAAGCATTAACTGATGTACAAGGAACTGTAGAATTCGACAATGTACAATTTGCTTATGATGAAGATAATTTAGCTCTAAAAGGCGTCAACTTAACGGTGAAACAAGGGCAAACCGTGGCGATTGTTGGCCCTTCTGGAGCCGGCAAATCAACGATAGCGAACTTGTTACCACGTTTTTATGATGTAACAGATGGCGCTATTCGCATTGATGGTGTAGATGTGCGAGATGTCACATTTACTTCCTTACGAGAAAATATTGGTTTAGTGCCACAAGATACGATGTTATTCAATGCAACAGTACGTGAAAATATTTTATATGGTCGCTTAGATGCTACTGAACAAGAAATCATTGAGGCGGCTAAAGCAGCGAATGCCTATGAGTTTATTGAAAAATTACCGAATGGATTTGATACGATTGTGGGAGAGCGAGGTAACTCTTTATCGGGTGGTCAGCGTCAACGTATTGCTATTGCACGAGCTATCTTGAAAAATCCGAGCATTTTAATTCTTGATGAGGCTACCTCAGCCTTAGATACTGAAAGTGAAAAAATTGTACAAGAAGCGTTAGAACGACTAATGAAAAATAGAACGGCGCTAGTCATTGCTCATAGATTGAGTACTATTAAACATGTCGATCATATTGTGGTCTTACAGCAAGGTTGTGTTGTAGAAGAAGGCACACATGATGAATTATTAGCGTTGAATGGCTTATATAGTCATTTATATTCTGTTCAATTTGCCAGAAAAGGATAAACTATGTATTGGATATACAATATACTTCTCATTATCTATTGGATTGGCTTGATACCGGTGATTCTCTACCGTTTGGCCTTTGAAGAAGGATTCTACGAGCGGATCAAACAAAGTGCAGGATTCATGCCTAGCACATTGATGAAAAAATTGAAGGTAAACGGGCTATTTGGTTGCATGCGGCTTCTGTAGGCGAAATTGTAGCTACCAGCCCATTGGTGAAAGATATCAAAAAAAGCTTTCCTGATGCAGTTGTAGTTGTATCTGTGGTAACCGCTACTGGACATGCCATGGCACGCCGCATCATTCCGGAAGCAGAAGGGATTATTTTCTTCCCTTTAGACTTGCCATTTTTGACACGAAGAATTTTGACAACGATTAAGCCCATTGCAATTTTATTGGTTGAAACTGAAATTTGGCCAAACTTTCTTCGTATTGCCAAAGCTGAACAGATTCCAGTTATGATGGTCAATGGTCGTATCAGTGATCGTTCTATGTCACGATATATGCATATTAAATCTTTTATGCATGATATGTTGGGGTCCATAGATCGATTCTGTATGCAATCTAAATTAGATGCGGAATATATCACTGTATTAGGGGCAAATGTACAAGAGGTAACCGTTACAGGGAATACGAAATATGATCAAACCTATGCAACGGTAACAGATGAAGAAAAAGAACAATTGCAACATGAGTTTGGATTTGGACATAATCATCCTATTATCGTGGCAGGTAGTACACATAAAGGGGAAGAGGATAAGTTGTTTCAAGCGTTTAAAGAAATTTTACAATCTTATCCCAATGCGCGATTACTGATTGCACCTCGCGAAATTATGCGTGGCCATGATGTAAAAGCATTATCTCAAAAATATGGGTTGAAAGCGATTTGTCGTAGTGCTATGACAGAACCTGTACATGAAGAAATTCCAGTAGTGATTTTAGATACCATCGGTGAATTAGGTCGTCTATATAGTTTGGGGGATATTATTTTTGTAGGTGGATCTTTAGTAAAAACTGGAGGTCATAATATATTGGAACCAGCTGCTCATGGTAAGCCAATTATTGTAGGACCACATATGTTTAACTTTAAGGAAATCTATAGTTTGTTGAGCTCCCGTGGTGCTTGTACAATGGTACATGATGAAAGAGAATTATTAAAAGTATTGCAAACTTTGTGTGCTAACCATGCTATGCGAGAAGAGATGAGTCGTCATTGCTTGGAAGTAGTCAGTGAAAATCGGGGAGCTACACAACGCAATACAGAGGAGTTACGCCGTCTTTTTGAACGCTTTCACATAGTACCATAATCGATTCATATTAGTTTTAATATCCTAAGTTATACTAAGGGGATACGGAGGAGGTTTACTCATGAAAGGAGAACAACTCTTTAAGCATATCATTAGTGGACAGATGGAAGGCTCCTTGGGAGATGCTCTGCGCAATGGTTTGGAAAAGGCTAGTAAAGTCTATGAAAGAGTCGTAGAATATCGCAATGAACGCTATAACCACCCACACCGAGTATTGCGAATGCCAGTGCCGGTCATTAGTATAGGAAATATTACAGTTGGAGGCACGGGCAAAACACCCATGGTACGTTATGTCTGTGAAACATTAGATACAGCCCAACATACAGTGAGCGTCTTAAGCCGTGGTTACAAGGCAGATAATAATAAAAAGCCTATTGTCGTATCTAGACGAGGGGCTGTTGATGTATCCTCTTTTATTAGTGGTGATGAAGCTTGGTTATTGGCAAAAACATTACCTAATGCGAATGTTATTATAGGTTCAAAACGAGTAGAGTCTGCAAAAATTGCCGTTGAAGATATGCAATCCGATGTGCTTGTCTTGGATGATGGATTTCAGCATCGTGCCTTGGGCCGTGATGCAGATATTGTGTTGATTGATGCAAGTCACCCATTTGGTTATGGTGCGGTATTGCCAAGAGGGCTTCTACGAGAACCATTGGAAAACTTGAAGAGAGCTACCTATATTGTGTTAACGAAAACGAATCAAGTGGATTCGGAACAACTAGAAGCACTACGTGCAGAGATTCATTCCTTGGCACCTCTTGTTCCGGTGGCAGAAACCATTCATCAAACAGTGGGTTTTCAAACCTTGGAAGAATGGAGCCATAATGGCCCGATTCATGATATTAGTGACTATGATGGCACTCCATTGCTAGCGATTAGTGGTATTGGACAACCTAGCTCGTTCATTGCTAATTTAGAAAGCTATGGATTTACGGTGCAGGATATGATGAGCTTTGGTGACCATCATGATTATTCCGAAGATGATGTTGTAAAGCTATGGCAACACTGCTTTAAAACGGGGATTCAAGGCATCATTACAACGGAAAAAGATGCAGTTAAGCTATCACAAGTACGGGCTATACGAGATTTAAAGATTCCTGTGTATGTATTAGTGATAGGTATTGAATTTACCAAAGGTGAAGAAGATTTTAAATCTTATGTCTTGCAAATAGCAAAGGGGAAGTAATATGCGTATAGCTTGTATTATTCCAGCTCGTTATGGATCTACTCGATTACCGGGTAAACCGTTGGCAATGATTGGTAATAAGCCAATGATTCAACGAGTGTATGAACAAGTTTCAAAAGCCACTGAAACTCATGAGGTGATTGTGGCCACTGATGATGAAAGGGTATATGAGGCGGTCATCCAATTTGGTGGACAAGTTATGATGACAAGAGCGGATCATTTGACGGGTACTGACCGGTTAGCAGAAGTAGCATCTACAAGAACTGATATTGATGTGATTATCAATGTACAAGGTGATGAGCCGTTGATTGATGCTTCTGTTATCGATGCATTGGCACGTCAATTCAAAGAAGATTCAACCTTACAAATGGGGACGGTAGGCTGTCCTTTGTTAGAATCAGAATATAATGAGCCTAGTGCTGTCAAGGTAATTGTAAATCGCCTAGGGAATGCGATGTATTTTTCTCGATCTTTAATTCCTCACCCTAGACATGCATTTGTGGTTCCTCCACTCAAGCATGTAGGTATGTATGGATATAATCGTCAGTTTCTATTAACATATGCTAAGATGGAACCGACACCAGCAGAATTAACTGAATCCTTAGAGCAGTTACGAGCCTTAGAAAATGGATATACGATCCGAGTCATTACTACAGACCAGCGCTTTGTTGGAGTAGATACACCAGAAGATTTAGAACGAGTGAATGAAATATTTCACCAATTAGAAGCATAAACAATTTTGTTTAGAAAGGAGATACAATGAAAACAGTACAAGTAGGCAACCTTACACTTGGTGGAGGGAAAAGCTTATTTCTATTAGCAGGTCCATGTGTAATTGAGGGCTATGAACGTACATTAGAGATTGGTCGTCGCGCGAAAGCAATTTGTGATAAAGTAGGTATTCCCTACGTATTCAAAGCTTCCTTTGATAAAGCCAATCGATCTAGCTATTCTTCATTCCGTGGCCCAGGTCTCGTAGAAGGTTTAGAAATTTTGAAAGCTATTAAGGAAGAATTGCAGGTACCAGTAGTAAGTGATATCCATGATATTACTCAAATTGATGCGGCTGCAGAAGTATTAGATATTCTTCAAATCCCAGCCTTCTTATGTCGACAAACTGATTTGGTATACGGAGCAGCAGCGACTGGAAAATGCGTGAATGTGAAAAAAGGTCAATTCATGGCTCCGAAAGATATGAGCAATGTATTGAAGAAAATGGAAGAATCAGGAAATCAAAACTTGATGCTTACAGAACGCGGATTTAGTTTTGGTTATAATAATTTAGTGGTAGACATGAGATCCTTCCCAATTATGCGTTCCTTTGAGTATCCAGTTATTTTTGATGCTACGCATTCCGTACAATTACCAGGTGGGGCAGGTACAGCTTCTTCTGGTCAACGTGAATTTGTTGCGAACCTAGCACGCGGTGCTGTAGCAAGTGGTGTAGATGGATTGTTCTTTGAAGTTCATGATAATCCAGAAGAAGCCCTTTCAGATGGGCCAAACATGTTATATTTAGACTCTCTAGAAGAACTATTAACTGATTTAGTGGCTATCGATAAAATCGTAAAAAAATAGTACAGATGTAAAGGATGCAGGTGAACTATGAAGATACTTGAACGAGCAGCACAGGTGCTCCAAGAAGAATCAAAAGCAGTGTTAGACTTAATTGAAACATTAGATCATCGTTTTGAAATGGCTGTAGAGTTAATTTTAGCAGCTAAGGGACGCGTGGTCTGTACAGGTATGGGAAAATCTGGACATATTGCACGAAAAATTTCGGCTACATTAGCGAGTACAGGTACACCTGCATTATTTTTACACCCTGGTGAAGGGGTACATGGTGATTTAGGTATGGTAACATCTGATGATGTAGTATTAGCGTTCTCAAATAGTGGGGAAACTAGTGAAGTCATTAGCTTATTGCCTTCCTTGCGCCGTATTGGTGCTAAATTAATTTCTGTAGTGGGAAACCCAAGTTCTACATTGGGAAAAAATTCTGATGTAGTCTTGGTTGTGTGTGTAGATAAGGAAGCCTGTCCGTTAGGGCTAGCTCCCACTAGTAGTACCACCGCAGCATTGGCATTAGGCGATGCATTAGCAGTATGCTTATTAGATCAACATAAATTTACGCCAGAAAACTTTGCTGTATTCCATCCAGGCGGTTCCTTAGGTCGTAAATTATTGCTCACAGTAGAAAATATTATGCATAGCGGAGACGACAATCCTATTATTCATAAGGGTGCTACTGTGCAAGATGCATTATTTGTCATGACCAACAAAGGCCTTGGAGCAGCTAATGTAGTAGATGAAGAAGGTAAATTAATCGGGTTAGTAACGGATGGAGATATTCGACGTGGTCTAGATTCTGGATGTAATTTCCTAGTATGGTCTGTGGAAGATATGATGACGAAATCACCGCGTACCATTACTAAAGATAAACTAGCGGCAGAAGCGCTTCATATGATGGAGAAAAATCAGCCTCGTCCGATTACTGTATTACCAGTTGTTGGACAGGATGGAATGAGCCTTGGTTTAGTACATATTACAGATTTATTGCGGAGAGGTATTGTGTAATGGCAATACGTTGTTTAGCTCTAGATGTAGATGGAGTACTTACAAAAGGTGAGATTATTTATACATCTAGTGGAGAAGAAGTGAAAGCTTTTCACGCAAAAGATGGTTTAGGATTAGCTTTGGCGAAGCGCATGGGATTGCAAACAGCCATTATTACTGGGCGTACATCTTTCATGGTAGAAAGACGAGCAAAAGAGTTAAACATTTCTCATATTCAAATGGGAAGTCATAATAAGAGTGCTGCCTTACAGGAACTCTTACATACATTACAATTAGAGGCTCATGAAGTAGCTTATATGGGCGATGATCTCAATGATTTAGGCATTATGTCTAAAGTAGGATTAGCTATGACACCACAAGATGGTGTATCAGAAGTGCAAGCAGTAGCTCACTATATCTGTCAAGCAAAGGGCGGAGAAGGAGCTGTGCGAGAAGCAGTGGAGTATATTTTAAAGCAAGAAGGACTTTGGGAGGATGCTGTGCGTACATATCGTGAGGAATCCTATCAAGTAGGTCAATAGAAAGGAGGCTTTCATGGCAGGAGAATGGCAATATACAGCCTTAAAAACACTAAGTAAGTTAGTTTGTACATTACCTTATTCTACAATCTTATCCATTGGAGCATCTCTAGGACCTTTATATAGATTAGTAGGGAAAAACAGGTCAAACGAGGATTACATAACCTCATGATTGGCCTTTCTATAGATGAAAAAGAAGCGAATGCTATATTAGGTCGACTCTTTCAAAACTTAGGTCGCTCCGTTATGGAAATGTTGTACATGCCGAACTTAACACCTCAGTTCATTAAAGAACATATTGAAATGCGTGGATTAGAGCATTTAGATGCAGCCTTAGCAGAAGATAAAGGTGTTATTATTTTGACGGCTCATGTAGGCAACTGGGAATGGATGGGAGCAGCCTTAGCGGCCCATGGTTATCCATCTGCAACGATTGTTAAAAGCAGCCTAATGCTCAATTTACTAGATTGCTGAATGAATACCGTGAAATGGTAGGTTTAGAAGTATTTGCTCGTGGTGGATCCGAAATGAGGGGTGCTGCACAGGCAATGAAAGCGAAGAAACTATTGGGATTTTTAGCCGATCAAGATGGATGGTATCAAGGATTACCTGTCATGTTCTTGGGACAAGAATCATCAGCAGTGACGGGACCAGCATCATTTGCGAAAAAATTTAAAGCCCCTGTAGTTCCTGTATTTGCCTCTCGTAAAGAGAAAGGGCACATTGTACATATATTACCTCCTTTATATTATGAAGATACAGGTGATGTAGAGAAAGATATGTTCCGCTTAACAGAAGCGACTGTTAAAATTACGGAAGATTTTATTAAGGAACATCCAGACGAATGGTTATGGTTCCAACATCGTTGGAATACGAAAATTCATGAAATTGTAGATATTGAACATAAACTACAAGTACGGGAGGCTGTGCATGAAGAACAATAAAAAAACTTCTCCTCACGATTGTGGTAGGCATTTTAATTCTTTTGGGAGTTGGATATTTTTTGTATGGTGGAGTAG
This sequence comes from Veillonella sp. oral taxon 780 str. F0422, assembly GCF_000221605.1. Classification (NCBI taxonomy): domain Bacteria; kingdom Bacillati; phylum Bacillota; class Negativicutes; order Veillonellales; family Veillonellaceae; genus Veillonella; species Veillonella sp. oral taxon 780. The sequence goes on from NZ_AFUJ01000040.1 coordinate 82,956, forward strand.
AAACCACCACGATGGGACCCTCTGGAAATTCTATTAGTTTTAATGGAACAGAATTGAAAGAAGAAAAAAATGGACAACTTATTTGGTCTGTCAAAGCAGAAAAGATAAGTGTTGATCAGGTCACAAAAGTAATTACCTTAGAAAATGTAACCGGGGCGTTTCATAAGGATGGAAAAATACTTACAGTGAAAGCACCAAAAGGCGTGGTATCTAAAGACCATGGACAGATTACATTATCTGGTGGCATTGAGGCTACCTCTAGTACGGGTGCAACTCTTCGCACAGAAGGGCTAGAGTATAGAAGTAAAGAACAGTTATTTAAATCAACTTCTAAATTTATTTACACCGATGTTGACACAACATTAGAAGGTGATGTGCTAGAAGGTGATATGATTTTGCAGCAAGTAACAGCAAAAGGTCATGCTAAATTGATTCGCAAGTAGGAAGGATATTCATGAAAATACAACGTTTAATCATGGCTGCTCTTATGGGTGGTGCTATGATGATTCCCGTATGGGCAGCGCCAACGGATGCAAATCCTGCTGGCAACAGTAATTTAATGATTACAGCCGATCAGTTGACATATGATGGAGTTAGTGGTCGTGCTGAGGTAAAAGGTAGTGTAGTTATTACCAAAGATGATAAGACTATGACTGGTGCTATAGGTTGGTATAATACGAACACACAAGAAGGATATTTAACTGGTGGAGTGAGTATGATAGGCACTAATATGTCAATGGCAGCATCAGAAGTGCATGTATTACATAATCAGCAATTTGATGCTACAGGTAATGTACATTTGCAAAAAGATGATCGTCAATTATACGGTGATCATGTAAACTATAATACGGAAACTGGTTATGGTGAAATTATTGGTAATGGACAGTTAATGGTGGCTGATAACATTTTGACTGGAGAGCATATTACAGCATTTACAAACGAAATCTCTGCCACAGCGAAAGGGAATGTAACCGTATCTAGTACAAGTCGTAATATAAATGCCACAGCAGATGAAGCTGTATATACGCAGACTCCAAATCAAAATGATGGAGTGGCTTATTTAAAAGGTAATGCAAGAGCTGTACAAAATGGTAATGTCTTAGAAGCGCCAGAATTAAAAATTCAACTTAGTGATAATAGTGCAGAAACGCTTGGTGGGCGCAGTACCTTAATCATTACTCCAAAGTAAGGAGAATTTATGTTTATACAAACCAAGGATTTAGTAAAAACCTATAAATCAAGAAATGTAGTGGATAAAGTGAGTGTTCGTGTGGAGGAAGGCGAAATTGTGGGATTGTTAGGCCCCAATGGAGCAGGCAAGACAACTACTTTTTATATGATTGTAGGTGTAGAAAAACCTAGTTCAGGAAGTATCTGCATCGGTGATGTGGATGTGACCCATATGCCGATGTATAAACGATCTGCCTATGGTATTGGATATTTG
>NZ_AFUJ01000039.1:0-367 GCF_000221605.1 Veillonella sp. oral taxon 780 str. F0422
CACATGGCGTGGAAAGCTTGAAAGCTATGGAACGGTTAGCCTCTGGATATTCTGCTACCCACGGAGCAGCGAGAAAATTGGCGCTCCTGTGTTCTTAGTGGATGCAGGCTTAGAATTAGATACAAGTCACATCGAAGGTGTGCGTCAACATAAATTAGCCAAAGGGTCTAAATTTTTCCGCATGCATGCGGCATTGACACCTGACATCGTGGAACAAGGCTTAGAAGTAGGCTTTGCCTTGGCAGATGAATTGAGTGAAAACGGCTACCAAACGATAGCTATCGGTACTGTCGGTGAAAGAAGTTTACTTTCAGCGTTGGCAGTCACAGCAGGAATCACAGGATATCCGATGGCAGAGTTGTTGGCA
>NZ_AFUJ01000038.1:0-1165 GCF_000221605.1 Veillonella sp. oral taxon 780 str. F0422
TGTCCAACAAGTATCCGGCTAAACGTAGTGCTTCTTGAAAATTTACATGACCATCGTCAGTAAAAGGAGTGATCATTGCTGTTAAGATATTTCCAAATATTGTCATCTTAGCACCCCCTGAAATGTATATAACTAGAATGATTGATGTTCTACTAAGTATTCTGCAATTTGTAATGCATTTAATGCAGCACCTTTACGAATTTGATCTCCTACAATCCAAAAATTCATAGCATGCTCGTTAAATAAATCTTTACGAATGCGGCCGATTTCACAATCATTTTGATTCGATGTATATAAAGGCATTGGATATTCTTGTGCTGCTGGATTATCATTCACACGTAAACCAGGGAATTTTTCACAAGCAGCTTTGAAATCTTCTACAGATACTGGAGACTCTGTTTTTACTAATACAGATTCAGAATGAGAGCGATATACTGGTACACGTACAGTAGTCGGTACTACAGCAATAGTGTCATCATGGAAAATCTTTTGTGTTTCCAATACCATTTTCATTTCTTCTTTAGAGTATCCATTTTCCATGAATACATCAATTTGCGGAATTAAATTAAAAGCGATTGGATAATGTTTGTCCATAGAGCCTGTAGGTAATAAATTAGCTACCATATCTTCCCCTGCAACATGTTGAGCTACTTGGGAATCTAATTCTTCAATCCCCTCTTTACCAGCGCCAGATACAGCTTGGTATGTACTGACAACAACACGTTTAATAGGAGATAAGTCATGCAATGGCTTTAATCCTAAAGCCATGATAATAGTGGAACAATTAGGGTTAGCAATAATTCCTTTATGCGTATCAATATCTTCTGGGTTTACTTCTGGTACTACTAATGGAACGTCTGGATCCATACGGAAAGCACTGGAGTTATCGATAACAATAGCACCACGTTTAGCAGCTTCTGGAGCCAATGTTTTAGAAATAGAACCTCCTGCAAATAAAAGCAATATCTACACCTTCAAAAGATTCTGGTTTTGCCTCTTCCACCACATACTCTTTTCCATCTACTGTCAATACTTTACCCGCAGAACGAGCAGATGCTAATAGTTTAATGCTTTCATAAGGAAATTTACGTTCTTCAATTAATGTAATAAACTCTTGTCCTACTGCACCAGTAGCACCTAATATGGCTAAATGAGGTTTTCTCAT
>NZ_AFUJ01000037.1:0-50672 GCF_000221605.1 Veillonella sp. oral taxon 780 str. F0422
CATATGTTTATCAAATGTTTGCCCTGCTATTCCTTCCCCTTCATCATGCTCCCTCCGATCTAAGGCTGAAGCAAGATTATCTGCTTCATACACCAAATAGGCTAAACTATTATCTGGGATAACTGCACTAGATAATTTTCTTCCATGATGATATTGAACACACCTTAGCAGATCTTTTTCCTCTGTATAAGAGCGCAAAAAAGTAGCCCCCGCCGTCGAATGATCTCCCAATCCTTCGTTAGCGCGATAGACTACTTTTCCAATATCATGTAATAAGGCACCTTTTACCAATGTTTCTAAACACCCCATGGTTTTCTCCCTCATGAATCCTTTATAATATGACACAATCTTGTTCTTTTCTTTCTCCAATTCCCCAAGTATATATCTTAACTAAATCATCAAGAATATATATTCTCAAAGAATCAATGTTCGGATTAATTAAACGACTACATTGGCGAATCATAGCATCGTACTGTTTACGATTTAACAATGCTTCAAATGCTGACTTTTGAACACGAACACCATATCGTTCCAAACACTTCACCATTTTTAATCGTATCTTGTTATCTACTATATCATAAATAATCAAAACTATAAACTTTTTCATAATTAAGTACTCCATAGAATTATCTTTTCTAGATATCTATCTTATTTCTAGTGGTATATATCGCTCAAGATCTATATTCATAATTGTTGAGGCATAGGCTTTACATTGACTATAAATAGATTCTCTAAATGTCTGTCCTCTATCCATATATTGATTCATGCTTTTTATCTTTTTATTATAAGCACTCAAAAATAGTTTTCTTCCTTCCCCATTTAAATAGCACCCTTCACCAGAATATTGAAAGTCTTCTTCTACATCTATCATCTTTCGTTTAACTAAATTAAGCACTAATGAATCAATTACAGGGGCTCTCCATTCTTCAATTAAATCAGATACTAAGGCTGGATGCCCACCCTTAATAGAATGCATGCACCCTACAAATGGATGTAATCCAGCATTAATAACTCCTGCCATAATTTCATTAAAGAGCATACTATAGCCTAATCCTAACATAGCATTAAATGGATCTAATGGAGGCTGTTTACTTCGTTTTGTAAAAGTAAATTCAAAAGGGACAATCTTTCCTAGCCCTTCAAAATATAAGCGACTAATGATTCCCTCATATCCCATCAATTCTTCAATGCTTGTTGCTTTATGTATATTCTTGCGGATGTGACAAATGTTATTAATGGACATCATAACACTATCATCAAGAAGATTCCTTTCATAGCGTCTCAATATAGTTAGCTGATTATTTATTTTAGCATTGATTAGTTTTTTGCTAAGTGCTAAACAGAACTCTTTATCGCCCCTTATAGTAAATTGTCTCTGATGCTTATGAATATCTACAGTGTTTGTATTAATTAAAGTACCGAAATACTTACCATATCCTGATAGCCAGGTCACTGGAATACCATTAGATATAAAATCAGTCAATAATGATGATGAAATATGAACCGAGTCAAATACTGTTACATCATCAATAGACTCAAATGGTACTTCAAATAATACTTCATGATTCCTACCAACAATAACATGTCCACCTTTTCGTTTAATAAAGGAACCTGATTCTGTCACATATAAAGTTGTCATAATAGATCCTCCTTTATCCTAGAAAATCTAAATATAAATAGTCCTCCATCCCCGTATTGGGGATCATTTTTTTATCTACAGAGCAAAAAGAGGTGTATTCTTGCTTAGTCGATTCTATGTTTCCGTCCCCATATCGGGGATTATTTTCCTATCACTTGCAAAGTCATTTATCTTTGATTTATTAAATCCTACTGACGTTTCCGTCCCCGTATTGTGGGACGTAAACAATGCAGTGCATTGTTTACGCATAGGATTAGGTGTCACAATCATAAGTTTTGTACCGAGTTCCGTCCCCATGTTAGGGATTATTTTTTTATCTCCATATAGAATGCAACAACTAAGAGACCTAGTAGATACACTAGTTTCCGTCCCCATGTTGTGGGACGTAAACAATGCGGTGCATTGTTTATGCGAAGGACTAGGTGTCACAATCATAAGTTTTGTACCGAGTTCCGTCCCCATATTGGGGATTATTTTTTTATCGCATTGCTTGTGAGCGTATACACCGAGGGCGTGTGGGATTTATACGTTTCCGTCCCCGTATTGGGGATTATTTTTTTATCCAGATAGGTCGCTTGTTTTATCAAGCGGTACTTGAAAGATTTCCGTCCCCGTATTGGGGATTATTTTTTTATCGGTATTGGAAAACACTAACAACGGGAATTTAATTCACATTCATTTCTGTCCCTATATTGGGGATTGTTTTTATCGTAAGTTTTCCAACTAAAGTATATCACATTATTAAACCGAAAGTTTCCGTCCCCATATTGGGGATTATTTTTTTATCACACCGTGGTTGAAGCATGAAAGATGGTGATAGGTTGGAAACTTTCCGTCCCCATATTGAGGATTATTTTTTTATCTATTATAAAGGCTGAAATTGAGGAAATTGAGGAGGTTATATTTCCGTCCCCATTTTGGGGATTATTTTTTTATCATGAAACATAACATGGTGGTATGTGATTTATGTGGAGTTACGTTTCCGTCCCCGTATTGGGGATTGTTTTTTTATCAAATATCATTGCAACGGATTGGGGATTATTTTTTATCGTGCAACAACTACAAGGAAATGGGGTTACCTAATAACTGGTGATTTCCGTCCCCATATTGGGGGTTAATTTTTTATACACCAAAAAAACGATACTTTAGAGACTGTTTTATGCACGAAGGTTTCCGTCCCCGTATTGTGGGACGTAAACAATGCAGTGCATTGTTTACGCATAGGACTAGATACAACAATTATAAGTTTTGTATCGAGTTCCATCCCCATATTGGGGATTAATTTTTTATCCAATTATTAGAAACAAACCCTAACGGCTTATTTATTACAGATTAGTTTCCGTCCCCATGTTGGGGATTATTTTTTATCGAGGATATCACCTCAATTTGTTCGATGCGGTTTACGTGCCAAGTTTCCGTCCCCGTACTGGAGATTATTTTTTTATCAAGCCACATTGGATATATCATTCAGCAATTAGGTTTCCCTATGTTTCCGTCCCCGTATTGGGGATTATTTTTTTATCAAGGGTTCACATTTCAAAAAGGTTGGTGGGGTGAGTTCTCTTTTCCGTCCCCGTATTGGAGATTATTTTTTATCAAGGGAGAATTATTGTGAGTAAAGAATACATCTAGAATGAAGTTTCCGTCCCCATATTGGGGATTATTTTTTATCATACAATAGACTTTGATAGCTTGAACCGTGAAGAATCTAACGGTTTCCGTCCCCATATTGGGGATTATTTTTTTATCTGGTACTAAAACAACGACTAAAACAAGCAAAAAGGCATTGAAGTTTCCGTCCCCATATTGGGGATTATTTTTTTATCTTTGCCACGTAGATAGTGTTCGTGACGCCTATGACGACAAAGTTTCCGTCCCCATATTGGGGATTATTTTTTTATCAATGAAAAGAATTTACTTACATTGGCAATCGGTGCAAAACTGGGTTTCCGTCCCCATATTGGGGATTATTTTTTTATCAAGGATTTGAAAAAGTCGATTGTAAAGACTATGAGTCTTTGTTTCCGTCCCCATATTGGGGATTATTTTTTTATCGCTTAGAAAAAAAATTATTATTATACACTTTTATTTAATGTTTCCGTCCCCATATTGGGGATTATTTTTTTATCTTATAAGATTTGATTATATTAGTATATGGTTGCATACGTTCGCGTTTCCGTCCCCATATTGGGGATTATTTTTTTATCTCTTTGACAATGAAAAAAGTAAACTTTGACGATTTAAACAGGTTTCCGTCCCCATATTGGGGATTATTTTTTTATCGTGAAGTATGCTAAGCCTATTTATAATATATTTACGTAAGTTTCCGTCCCCATATTGGGGATTATTTTTTTATCTTTTTGGCAGTATCGAGACGCAAAGCTTGATTATTTTTGGTGTGGGTTTCCGTCCCCATATTGGGGATTATTTTTTTATCGAACGGCTTTTTTAGCATCAGAGGCTTTTTCGGCTTTTGTTTCCGTCCCCATATTGGGGATTATTTTTTATCGCTTTGATGAAATTACACCATACGGTCGAGAGTGTTTAGAACGTTTCCGTCCCCATATTGGGGATTATTTTTTTATCCCTACCCTCTATAATTATGATAACTAGTACGTTTAAACTACAATTATCGGCGGAGTCTTTACAAAGATACCCTTAACTTCAACGAGACTCTCTAAAACTGTCGCTCAAGCCTATTCTTATCATATCGGCGGAGATTTATATCCAATACAAGAATACCATACATATTAGCCAAATTGCAAATTTCAAGCAATAAAAAAGCCTCACATCAGAATGTATCTGTCCTTACGGATGTGAGGGGTTTGTCTTAGTTACATAATAGACCTATTCCAATGCTCTGTCAAGCATCATTTCATGCATTCATAACACAGAATCATTATGTAGCATAAAAATAATTTATTTACCACACCACATATTCTTACTATCTATATCCCCACTACAAATCCTCCATAAAATGCTATAATATACTCAACAATTATCAACACTGTAATCTATACAATAAAGGAGTTCCCCATGATTCGTATTGCTTTTGGTCAAATTCAGGTCCACCCTGGTGATCCTGCTACAAACTTTCAATCTATGATGCAAGCTATCGACTACGCCAAGGCGGTGAGCACGGATATCCTTATCTTCCCCGAGTTGTGCCTCAGCGGGTATATGGTGGGTGACTTGTGGGACCAAGTGCCTTTTATAAATGATTGTCTCTACTATGGTGACGAAATTGTGAAAGCCACCACTAATACAAACCTTACTATTATTTTTGGTAATGTAGGTATTGATAAAAACCTCCGTAACTTAGATGGCAGTCTTCGCAAATACAATGCCCTCTATGTAGCATCCAAAGGACAACTGATATCCAATCCATCCCAGCCATATCCATTTACAATTAAAACCTTATTGCCTTGTTATCGGTACTTTAACGAACCACGGTATTTTACTAGCGCCAATGTAGTAGCGAAAGAACGCCATCTTTCTTTGTCGGACATCAATCAGCCTCTCACTATTTCTACACGTCAAGGCGACTTTACTATTGCTCCTGTTATCTGTGAAGATAGCTGGGATACGCACTATCCAGATTGCCCGACTAATCTCATGTTGGAATCTGCAAAAGCGAAAGGTCAACACATCGATCTAATCGTCAATTGTTCTTCCTCTCCTTACACCGTTCACAAACAAGAACATCGTCATGCCCTATTTAGTGCACAAGCCAAACAATACAATACTCCTATTGCCTATACAAATCACGTGGGAATTCAAAACAATGGCAAAAATATCTGCATCTATGACGGTTGCTCCGCTTTATATGACGTGAACGGTTCTGTTGTGGAAGAAGTCCCAGCTTTTGAAAACACGGTTCGTCCTACATTATTGAAAGATACCTTGTGGCAGCCACTTTCACATGCCTCAAACGATTCAAATAATACATATGGGACAGTACCTAACTACATCCCTACCCTATTCAAAGCCCTTCAATACGGCATTCGTCAATTTTTAGCACAAACTGGGATTAAAAAAATTGTCATCGGTGCTTCTGGTGGCATTGACTCTGCCCTTAATGCTGCTTTGTACAGCACTGTATTAGCACCAGAAAATTTATACTTAGTCAATATGCCAAGCCGTTACAACTCAGATATGACGAAAGATTTGGCCTACCAATTAGCACAGAACATCGGTTGCCATTATGGCGTATTCCCTATTGAGGAAGGTGTGAACGCCACTATTGCACAACTAGAAGGTCAGACTTTTACAAAATCCCCTCTAAAGGCCTCTGGTCATGTACATAAGCATACACTAGCAGATGATGCTACTATCTCCAATTCTACTACAGATACTATATGTGAATCGCAGCAAACTACTACAAACCATACTGAGCAAACTCATGTTGATACCGACTTAGATACTAGCACATTCTTACAGCTATCCACCCTTGCCAAAGAAAACATCCAAGCCCGTGATCGTTCGTCTCGTATTTTAGCCGGTATAGCATCCGCTGTGAATGGGGCTTTCACATGCAATGGCAATAAAACGGAGTTCACTGTCGGTTATGCTACGATGTACGGTGATTTAGCTGGCTTCCTTGCCGTAACAGGGGATGTGTGGAAAACGGATGTGTATGCACTGGCTCGTTATATGAATGAATACATTTTTAAACGGGAGGTCATTCCTCAAGGATCCATCGATGTGGTCCCTAGTGCAGAGCTTTCCGATGCACAGGATGTAGCGCAAGGACTAGGTGATCCCTTACAGTATGAATATCACGACTGCTTATTCCGTGCCTTCGTAGAGGGTACACCTCATACACTGCCTCATCAGCGTTTGACGCCTGAGGATATCTTGTGTGCCTATGAAAAAGGCACATTGGAGCACCTATTAGGATTGCCACACCCTGTTTCTCACTATTTCACATCTACAGATCAGTTTATCAACGACCTCGAACGCTGGTGGAAATCTTTCAACGGATTAGCTGTGGCAAAACGCATCCAATCTCCGCCACTGTTCCTTGTCAGTGAACGTGCCTTCGGTACTGACCTAAGTGAAAGCCAATTAAAACCATATTTCTCACGTACTTACCATATCATTAAAGAGAGAGTTCTATATCACCACACCAAAAAGTGAGTATATTTCTTGATTTTAAAAATATAAATCTATACTATAGTAACGCTATATACAACTTTGTAATATACCTTATTAGATATCTTACATCCTGTATATAGCGTTATTTAATGTTTGACCATTTACTCATGCACCACTTTCAAAAATGATATAACCCATACTGAAAATTATATTGTAATGATAATCGTTATAGATTACAATAAAGTTAACCCTATGGGTTACGTTTTAATGTGTATTTGGAGGTATATTATGCAACAAGCATGGAAAGACTTCAATACAGGTGTATGGGATAAGTCCGTGGACGTACGCGATTTTATCCAACGAAACTATGTGCCTTATGTAGGCGATGATTCTTTTCTAGTAGGTCCTACAGAACGAACTACTAGACTTTGGCAACGGGTATTAGATTTATATGAGGAAGAACGACAAAAAGGTTCTGTCATCGATGCAGACACTAATGTAGCAACTCATATTACGGCGCATGCCCCTGGATATATTATTCAAGAAGATGAACAAATTGTAGGTCTTCAAACTGATTATCCTTTGAAACGTGCCATGTTCCCTTATGGTGGTTTACGAACTGCTAAAAGTGCTATCGAAGAGTATGGTTACAAAATGGATCCAACTCTTGAAGCATTCTTTAAAACTCATCGTAAGACACATAATGATGGTGTATTTGATGTATATACACCTGAGATGCGAGCTGCTCGCTCTGCTCACATTATTACGGGCCTACCTGACGCGTATAGCCGCGGCCGAATTATCGGTGATTATCGCCGTGTAGCCTTATATGGTGTAGATTATTTGATCAAGGATAAAGAAGATCAATTCAGTATCACCATGGGCGATATGATGCCAGATATCATTCGTGACCGCGAAGAAATTCGAGATCAAATCCGCTCTTTGAAAGAATTAAAAGAAATGGCTGCGTCCTACGGATTTGATATCTCCAAACCTGCTACCGATGTAAAAGAAGCTATCCAATGGCTATACTTTGGCTATTTGGGTGCTATCAAAGAACAAAACGGTGCAGCTATGTCCATCGGACGTAACTCCACTTTCTTGGACATCTATGCAGAACGTGATTTGAAGTCTGGTAAATATACAGAAGAACAAATCCAAGAAATGGTGGATCACTTCATTATGAAATTGCGCATGGTTCGTTTCGCACGTATCCATGAATACAACAATTTATTTACTGGTGATCCTGTATGGACAACTGAGTCTATCGGTGGTATGGGCACTGATGGACGTACACTAGTGTCTAAAACGGCATTCCGTGTCCTACATACATTGCAAAACCTTGGTCCTGCTCCTGAACCAAACTTAACAGTGCTTTGGTCTCCTTCCCTCCCTGAAGGTTTCAAAAAGTTCTGTGCGAAGCTCTCTATTGCAACATCTTCCATTCAATATGAGAACGACGAAATCATGCGCCCAAATTCTGGCGATGATTACGCCATCGCTTGCTGCGTATCCCCTATGCGTATTGGTAAAGAAATGCAATTCTTTGGCGCTCGCTGTAACTTAGCGAAAGCCTTACTATACGCAATCAATGGTGGCGTAGATGAAAAGCTGAAAAAACAAGTAGGTCCAAAATTCCGCCCTATTACTTCAGAATACCTTGACTTCGACGAAGTCATGGAACGCTTTGAAGATATGACGGAATGGTTAGCAGGTGTATATGTGAATGCTTTAAATATCATTCATTACATGCATGACAAATACGCCTATGAAAAATTGGAAATGGCATTGCATGACCGTAAGGTAACACGTTGGTTTGCTACAGGTATTGCTGGACTTTCCGTAGTAGCCGATTCTTTATCCGCTATTAAATATGCGAAAGTAAAACCTATACGTGATGAAAATGGTATTGCTATTGATTTTGAAATTGAAGGCGAATTCCCTAAATATGGTAATGATGATGATCGTGTAGATGATTTAGCTGCTACGGTGGTATCTGGGTTTATGAATAAAATTCGTAAACATCCAACCTATCGTCAATCCGTGCCTACTATGTCACTATTAACCATTACATCGAATGTGGTATACGGTAATGCCACTGGTGCTACTCCTGACGGACGTAAAGCAGGTATTCCATTTGCTCCTGGTGCCAATCCTATGCATGGTCGTGACGAACACGGGGCTATCTCTTCCCTAGCATCTGTTGCTAAAATGCCATGGCGTGATTGTTGCGATGGTATTTCTAATACATTCTCTATTATTCCAGATTCTCTTGGTAAATCCGGAGAGTCTATGGTTACATTAGGCGACTTGGACCTAGATATAGACCTAGGCAATATTGAACATGCATTAGCCGATGGTTGTGAAAATCTAGCTTGCCGTGAGCCAAATGTTACATTCCCTGAAGAAAAGGAGTAACTATGACAAACGAACAACAAGTTGATAATTTAGTACAGTTATTAGATGGGTACAGCAAAAAAGGCGGCCACCATTTAAACGTAAATGTATTCAATCGTGAAACATTATTAGATGCTCAAAAACATCCTGAATTGTATCCACAATTGACTATCCGTGTATCTGGTTACGCGGTTCATTTCAACAAGTTGACAAAAGCTCAACAAGACGAAGTGATTGCTCGTACATTCCATCAATCCATGTAATACACTATGGTAGGTCGTATTCATTCCATTGAGACTATGGGTACTGTGGATGGTCCGGGCATGCGATTTGTCCTCTTCCTTCAAGGTTGCCCATTGCGATGTGCCTATTGCCATAACCCAGATACTTGGGATCCCTCTACGTATGCCCAAGAAATGACGGTGGCAGATGTGTGGACACAATTTGAAAGGAATCGAGACTTTTATATCACTGGAGGCATTACTGTCACTGGTGGCGAAGCATTGTTGCAACTCCCTTTTATTATCGAACTCTTTACTTTCTTTCACGGAAAGGGAATTCATACTTGTCTAGATACAAGCGGGATTTGCTACACACAAGAACAGGCTAGAGAGTACAAAATGCTTCTTGACGTAACGGATTTAGTCATTCTTGATGTGAAAGAGATCGATTCCTCTATACACGAAACACTAACCGGCAAACCTAATGATGCGGTCCTAGAGTTCGCTAAGTTTATAGACGAGCAGGGTACCGATTTTTGGGTACGCCACGTGGTAGTCCCAACCATCACAGATAATCGCGATCGCTGGTATCGGCTTGGTTTCTTTCTAGGTGCCTTCAAACATTTGAAAGCCGTAGATTGCTTACCTTACCACGTCATGGGGGTTAATAAATATGAAAGTCTTGGCATTTCCTATCGCTTAGATGGAATACCTCCCCTCTCAAAAGCTGACGCACAGCGTGCACTCCGCGTTGTCCTTTCTGGAATACGCGACTACCGCCGAGGTTTATGGTGTCCTCTTAAAACACCAGAAAGTTAAACTCATAATAATACTTTCCTGATCTTTCATAAAAGCGCACTATCCTTCGTGGACGGTGCGCTTTTTCTGTATACCTCCGTAGACATATCGGTATGTATATATTCCTATGTATCTATTATATTAGCATTTTATGTTCATGTATTGATATTCATTTCTTATGGATAGCTTTTACATATTAGATGTTTAGTTGTATAATAGGAGGGTATTATTTCAGACTATCTCACTATGATTTTGGTGCAAGTGAATCCTATGCGCACTACTGCACCATCCTAGTCTTTTGTACCTAAAGTTAGGAGGCATTTCATGGCATCGTCGTACATGCTACAATTACATCTTGGCGCCGTAGAAACGGTCATACTCTCACTCTTTTCCTTTTTACTGGGAACCTTTATGCACAAGCACATTAACATCTTGCATCGTTGGGCTATCCCAGTGCCTGCTATTGGTGGTTTAACTGTAGCAATAATTGTATTTCTACTACAAATTTCTGGTCTTATACTCATTACTCTGGACAAGGCTGTTCTCGTTCCTGCTATGGTGGCATTCTTCGCCACTATGGGTCTAGTAGCGCCCGTGCAAATTTGTACATCTTCGTTAAAAGCAATCCCTCGCTACTGGGGCATGAGTACTTTGCTTGTGATTATGCAAATCAGCATTGGCTTAGGACTAGCTAGTCTATTTGGATTAGACAAACACTATGCTATTTTATTAGGCTCTTTATCTCTTGAAAGCAGCTACAACTTTGTGTCTGCCTTAGGTCATGACTTAGGGAATGCCTTAAATGGTGAAACTGTGGCACATGGTATCATTGCATTCACTACCATTATCGGTGTGTTCATCGGCGGTCCTATGGGACAATATTTAATCGAAAAGTTCAATCGCTATGAAACAGCACCTCCTCCACCAGATTCACCAGCACCGACACCGGTTGGGATTATCGTCAACTTATTGTTGGTTCTAATCTGTGTCAGTATCGGCATCGGCGGTTCCCACTACTTATTAGATACCTTCGGTTTGCACATTCCTACGTTCATTGTATCCATGTTATTGGCCATTGCTATTCGTAATGGTGGCGATGCCATGGGCCAAACGTTCATCAATTCTAAAGCTATTGCCTTATTTAGTCAAATTAGTATTACTATCTTCTTAACTACTGTGTTCATGAGCGTACCTGTAATCGCATTACGTGCGCTTACAGGACCAATGCTTGTGATTCTTGTGGTACAAGTCATTGCGATTATTCTGTTTACACGATTCATCGTATTCCCTGTGCTGTGTAAAGATTACGACGGCGTTGTCATCGGCGCCGCCCTCCTTGGCCACGGCTTAGGTATCACACCAAACACGGTAGCAACTATCGCTACCCTCGGTGGTCGCTACAGAAAATCTGTAAAAGCTTTCCTAGTTGTTCCTATTACAGCTACTGTATTAATCAATGTACTTGGTATACCTATCTTGCATTGGATCATGCAGTTCTATTGGTAAATATATAATATAAAATCCCCAATCCATTCACTGGACTGGGGATGTTTTATTATAAGAATAAATTAATGATTTCTACACCAATTAATCCACATACGGCAATCACTGTTTCCACCATACACCAAGAGCGTAATGTTTGTTTGACAGATAATCCGAAAAACTCTTTAAATAACCAGAATCCTGGATCATTTGGTGGGCTAAAGAATACAGAACCAGCACCTACTGCAATTACCATCAATTCAGGACTTACACCTGTTAATGGAATTAACGGCGCCACAATGCCGCCAGCTGTCATAGCTGCCACTGTAGCAGAACCAACAGCAATACGAATCACCACCGCAATTAACCAAGCTAATACTAATGGAGATACATTCACTTGCATCACTAATTCACCGATATAGGTACCCACACCGCTATCGATCAATACTTGTTTTAGTGCTCCACCAGCTCCTACAACGAATAGAATCATAGCTACTGTTAAAATCGCTTTTTCAGAAGTAGCCATAATATCTTTCATAGATTTGCCACGAGCGAAGCCAAACGTATAGAAAGCAATAATAATAGAAATTGTCAACGCTACAGAAGGATCACCAATAAAGTTAAGAATGACCATAATGGTAGATGTTTTTGGTAGATTCATCATTTTACCAATAGCTGTAGCAGCCATCAAGATAACTGGTACTAATGCTGTAAAGATAGATACTCCAAAGGATGGCATTTCCTCTTCTGTAAATACCTTATCATTATGAAGTCCTTCAGGGATATCTGTTTTAATATCTTTCACAGTATTATACAATAATGGACCTGCCAAAATAACTGTAGGAATACCGATTAAAATACCATACACCAACGTTAATCCAATGTCTGCATTAAATAATACAGAAATCGCTGTAGGACCTGGATGTGGAGGCAAGAAACCATGTGTCACAGATAAGGCTGCTACCATTGGCATTCCTACCTCTAACAATGGAATATCCGCAGATTTAGCAATAGTAAAGATCAAAGGAATCAATAAGACGAAACCAATTTCATAGAATAAAGCAATACCTACAATAAATCCAGTTAAACATACAGCCCATCTTACATTATTACGACCAAACATGTTGATCAATGTAGTTGCAATACGTTGCGCTCCACCGCTATCGGCCATCAATTTACCTAAAATAGCGCCAAAGCCTACTACGATTGTTAAACCACCTAAGGTAGCTCCTAAGCCTTTTTGAATAGTTGGGAAAATTTTGTCAAGTGGCAATCCTTCTCCAAAGGCTAATAATACACAGACCAATAGCAATGATAAAAAGCTATTCATCTTTACTTTTACGATTAGGAAAAATAGTAAAATAATTCCTAATGCAAGAATAACTAATGGCATTTCTAGTCTCCTTTCTAATTATAAACGACTAAATGGATGTTCCTTTTGGAACTGAACAAGACGTGCCAAATCGTCTTTCATATGAATATACAAACTTTCATAAATAGAGAAAAGCTCTTCATATACGGCTTGATGTTGCTCCTTAGGGTGATAGATACATTCAGGCTGTACTAGCTCTGCTGTATCCTTAATATCTGACAAAGTTCCATCAGAAATAAACCCTAACACAGCGGCGCCAAAGGAGGCACCTTCACTATTATTTGGTAATGTGATATGTTCACCGAATATATCACTCATAATTTGTACCCACAATTCGGATTTAGTGAAAGAACCACTAATACGGATATCTTTTACCTCTTCAAACTCACGTAATGCATCAAGAACAAACCGTAAGCTATAACAAATCCCTTCCATTGTGGCGCGAATCATGTAAGAGCGACTATGATTTAAGGATAAACCTACGAAAGCACCACGCAGATCAGAGTTCCAATAAGGAGCTCGTTCACCAGTAAAGTATGGCATTAATAACAAGCCACCAGATCCAGCCGGTACATGTCTTGCTTTCATGGTCATTAAATCATAAGGATCCACCGATAATTGTTCCATTTGGGAGCCATGATAATGTAGGATACGATCTCGCATCCAACGCAAAATCATACCGCCATTGTTGATAGCTCCACCAGCCACCCACATGGTATCTGTTAAATTATAGCACCAAGTGCGACCTTTAGGATCCATTTGCGGCTTTTCTGTAAGCATACGTATAGCCCCAGATGTACCTATAGTAGCACTTAACTGCCCTTTAGATACAGCGCCAATACCAACATTCACCAGTACTCCATCAGTAGCACCGATGACAACCGGTGTATTCACAGGTAAACCTAAACGTTCTGCTACACCTGCTGCTAACTTACCACTATACGTAGTAGATACTACCTTAGGTAGTTGTTCTTCTTGAATCCCTACATAGTCTAAAATCTCAGAATCCCAAGTTTCTGTAAAGGCATTAAATAAACCAGAACTAGATGCCACTGATTTATCTGTTACCCATTCTCCTGTCATCAACCGGAACATGTAATCTTTAATAGATCCAATATGCGCCATACGAGCAAAGATTTCAGGTTGATTTTCTTTGACCCATATGATTTTAGCCAATGGATAGGATGCATGCAGCGGACAGCCTGTTCTAAAGTAGAATTGTTTACATTGTTCGTCTTGTTCCATACGATGCACGATAGTAGAGCTTCTACTATCTGCCCAAGTAATCATATTCCCTAATAAATCAAAATGTTCATCTTGAGGAATAAAACTATGCATCACTGAGCTCAAAGCAATCCCGGATATAGTGACTAGTTTATATTGTAAATCTTTTACAACTCCCGCAATGACTTCTTCTGCAGCATCATATATTTGTTGAGGATTTTGCTCTGCTCGATCATATTGTGGTGTTTCTAATGGATAAAAAGCATCTCGTACAGCTACAGATTTACCTTGTGCTGTATATGCCATAGCACGCACGCCTGTAGTTCCCACATCAACGCCTATCCATACTGCTTCTCTAACTTCTGACATATATACCTCCTATCATCCAAATAAACTCATTTGCTCATCTTCTGGTAAGTCGCCTAAACAACCTAATTCCACCATGCGATTCGCAATGGTTTGAGACATTTTTGTACGTCTCCGCAAGTCTTTAATAGATAAGAACTCTGCTTGCTCTCGTTCTTCTACGATGGCATCTGCTACCTTTTCGCCTAAACTAGTAACAGCTACAAATGGCGGTAATAAAGAGGTTTCATCTTTAATCATAAACCGTCTTGCTTGAGATTTGTATAACTCTACATTGGCAAATGAGTACCCTCGCTGTTTCATTTCCAAAGATACCTCTAAGGCAGACATTAAATCTTTTTCCTTTGGTGATGCTTCATACTTCGCAGCTAACGCTTTCAACCGTTTAAATTCTTGTTGTTGCTCTTCTAAGGAGCCCATCATAATTTTCAAGTCAAAGGCTTTTGCCCGAATAGAAAAATACGATGCATAGAATGCTAATGGATAATTAATCTTGTACCAAGCAATGCGGAATGCCATCATAACATAAGCTACGGCATGGGCCCGAGGGAATAAATAGGAAATCTTTTTACAAGACCCAATAAACCACTCCGGCACTTGTGCTGCTCGCATCTGGTCTTCATAATCTGTTTGGGCAATCCCCTCTTTATTACGCTTTTCGATACCCTTCCCTTTACGCACATTTTCCATAACAGAAAAGGCTACATTATCTGCTACACCGTGATTACGCAAAAAGTTCATAATATCATCACGGGTAGAGATAGCTTCATTCAATTTACATGTCCCTGTTTTAATCAAGGTCTGCGCATTATCTACCCATACATTTGTACCATGAGAGAAACCAGAGATCCGCACTAAGTCAGAAAAGGTTTGTGGTTTTGAATCTTCCAACATAGCTCGTACAAATCCAGTACCTGATTCAGGTACTGCCAAGGTAGCCACTTTATCTCCTTGCAATTGAGCCGGCGTCAAGCCTAATGCTTTCGTTGAGGAGAATAAGCTCAATGTGGCAGGGTCATCAAAAGGAATACTCGTAGATGGTATACCCGTCATATCTTCTAACATACGAATGATGGTAGGATCATCATGGCCCAGTATATCTAGTTTGGTCATACGACCTTCAATAGAGTGATAGTCAAAGTGTGTGGTAATAATACCACTTTCTTTTTTATTAGCTGGATATTGAACTGGTGTGAAATGATGTACATCCATATCTCGAGGGCAAACCATGATGCCTCCCGGATGCTGACCTGTGGTATTCTTTACTTTTGTAAAGCCTGTAGATAACTTTTCAATAAAACCTCGTCGTTTTTGTAAGTCATTCACATCTGCATATTTGTAGGCATAGCCAATAGCTGTTTTATCCGCAATAGTACCGATAGTTCCAGCTCTAAATACATTGTCTCGTCCAAACAATTCTTCCGTATATTTATGGGCACGACCTTGGTAATCGCCAGAGAAGTTCAAATCAATATCTGGGACCTTATCCCCATGGAATCCCATAAAGATAGCGAAAGGAATATCGTGACCATTCGCGATAAGTGGCGTACCACATTCAGGACAATTGCGCCGTGGCAAGTCAAAGCCCCCCGCATATTCCCCTTTCAAATAGAACTCACTCCACTTGCACTGTGGACACACATAATGTGGCTCTAATGGATTTACCTCCGTAATATCCGCCATGGTGGCTACAAAGGAGGATCCTACAGAACCACGAGAACCTACTAAGTATCCATCATCTAAAGATTTTTTTACTAGTTTATGGGCAATGTAGTACAATACACCGAAACCATTGCCGATAATACTCTTAAGTTCATAGTCCAATCGATCTTGCACCGTCTTCGGCAAGGGATCTCCATAGATAGACTTTGCTTTCGCATAGCACATATCTTCCAAGGCTTTATCAGCCCCTTCAATTTTTGGTGAATAGGTGCCATTAGGAATCGGTACAATATAATCAATACTTTGCTCTATGGCTCTCGTATTGGTCACTACCACTTTGTAGGCATTGTCTTCTCCTAAGTAAGCAAACTCTTCCAACATTTCATCAGTGGTACGCATATGCTGATCTGCTTTGTCTTTTGCATCTTTCACACCGCTAGCGGTAAGCATGATTTCACGGTACATTTTGTCTTTAGGATCCATATAATGCACATTACCTGTAGCTACTACAGGCATTTGCAAGGTATCCCCTAAACCGACGATACGACGATTAATCTCTTTTAAATCTTCCTCATTTTTTAACAAGCCTTCTTTTATAAAACTCTTGTAATTATCATGAGGTTGAATTTCTAAATAATCATAAAATGTAGCAATTTCATGCAATTCTTCATCGGTAGCACCGTGAGCAATAGCTTGAATCAATTCTCCAGATTTACAAGCCGTTCCTATAAGAATCCCTTCACGATGGTCTTCAATGACAGCTCTTGGCAATCTTGGGTACTCATCAAAATAATTCAAATGACTAATAGAAATCATCTTGTACAGATTCCGTAAACCTACCATATTTTTTGCAAATATAATAATATGATGTGGTATCGATTGGTCCTCTTTTTCAATTAAATAGGCCTCTACACCATAGAGAATCTTCACGCCTTTTTCCAAAGAGTATGCTTGTGCCTCTGGGAAAGCTTGTACCACCCCATGATCAGTAATGGCTACCGCTGGATGTCCCCAATCTTTCACACGATTCACAATATCTTTCACTGCTACTAGCGCATTTTTCTCGGACATTTTTGTATGTAAGTGAAGTTCTACTCTGGCTTCCTCGTGAGTATCTGTGCGCTTCGCATTCTCCGTATCCTCCACAGGGCGCACAGAATCCATATTTAACACATAATCTCGTACAAATTGCTCATCATAGATGACTTCCCCTTTGATTTGCACCTTCCCAACAGATTTTAAAATTTTTAATAGCTTTGGTCCGTCTTCAGAAGGGCTGGTAAATCGTTTAATAGCTAAGCTATTGTGATCGTCCACTAGATGACCAGTAATAATATACCGTTTTTTAGGCTCCTCACCTTTTTCACGTGCTTTTTGCACAGCCTTGCTGTCTTCCTTAGGTCGAATTTCTCGTATATCTAAACTGTGAAAGTGTCCCGATATGACAACCTGTTCTCCAGTTCTTACAAAGAAATCATCTGTCTGATGCGTGTCTGCCTCATCAAAAACAGGGCCTAATAACATCCCATCTTCAGTGGTTAGCTTCCGTCTCCGCATAGGATATGAAGAATTACCAGTCACAGTTGAAGTCGGAGCATTAGGACGATCTATGACCACTGGTGCATCATACAAATCATCATAATCCGATGAAGTTTTTATGGTACCATCACGACTCACATAGAGTTCCATTTCATCGAATCGATTCTCTTCATCCATATCCCAATAGATATCGTAATCTGCTACTTCATTAGCCTGTTGTAAAAAAAGATACTCTGCATCTTCCAGAGGGCTATTTCCTAAATCATCTCCAACGACTTGCTCTACGTTTACATTAGGCATACGAGTGAGAATGATTTGGTTCATGAAATCCCCAGTATCTATCACTTCATAGGTACAACCAATAGCATCACAAATCTCTTCTATGCGTTGTTGCACCACGGGATCTAATGTCCCCTTAGCGGGAGAGCCAAATATATGCAATTTTCCATCTTTTAAGTAAAAGTAAAAATCTGTTTTAGATTCTCCTCTTCGTACTAAATGATAGTATTTCATCGTACTACTCCCTTATTGATTCAACTATCCATTCTTTTTACTAGAATCCTCTTTATGCTTTTTTACCACATTAGGACCTGTGACAATAACCGTATCTACAGGTTCATAATAAGAATTAAAGGTATACGTAGAAGATCGCCCATCTCCATATACTATGGTTCTCGTCGTATCTACAGAAACTCCTTCATGACCTGCTTCCTCTACAGTTTCCTCTTTTACAGCCTCATCGATTTTTTCTATCTTTTTATTAGGAATTCTTTGTTCTTTACCTTTTGTAATCGTTACAGACTGTGGTACATCTTCCTTAGCTCCTAATATAGTAATGGTCACATAGCCAGCACCTTCTTCGGCGATCACATAGATGGGATGCGAGTAAGGGTTTTTAAACTGAAAGTCAATATATCCCCACGCCACAGTAGCATCTAAGCCTACTGGTATATAGGAAACAGGAGCAAAATGCGTATCACGTTCTACAATATCCATACCAGATAATAATGCTGTATTAAACAAGGTAGAACTTACTTGGCATATGCCGCCACCAATACCTGGCACCAAACGTCCTCCCATAAATACAGGCGCATCATCATAGCCCGCTTCAGCAGTCCGTTCTCCTACAACTTGATTAAAGGAGAAAATACCCCCTGCCGGAATCAAGGTTTGATGAATTTTTTGAGATGCTAAATGAATATTATGGGCTCGGCTTGTATTAGAGCCATCAAAATAAGTCGTAAAGGACCCCAATATGGAAGTGATAGACACTAAATCTTTATCTGTTATCGTAGGCTGTGCAGACTCATTGATAACAAGTTCTAGGGTCTCTACCTTCCCTTCTTGTAGCTGTTCTTGCAAACGTTTCATGGTAGCTGTCACATCCAATTTACGTCCTACCTTAGCAGGCTGATGTACCACTGTGTTACCTTCTAAAGTAACAGTGGCATTGGCCCCTACTTGTCCCATGGCCTTAGCGTAATTCATAAAGTAGGACTCAGCCATAGGTCCATCTACTTTATATCGAATGTTCATCGCTTTTCCATGAAGTAACGCATCTACTCGGTGCATGACATAGGTCATGACATCACTTTCATAGCCATAATCCATTACATCAGTTAAGGTTCCCACCCTATCTATGGTAACCCCTAAATCTGTTAAATTCACGGTCGTTTCTTTTCCCTTAGGATCCACTATGCGAATCCTTTGTGACTGTGTGTTCCGCTCTTGTAAATAGGTGTCTACTTCATCCATACTTTGATGAGATATACTATGACCATCTATAGTTAATCCATAAATAGTGTTTCCCGTAGGCCATACAAGCCCTGTTACAGCTCCCCCAACGACAACTATAAGAGCTGACACAGTGGCAATATACTTTCGTTTCATACTTCTCCTAATTTGCGCAATAGGCTAAACAAATATCTTGAAATTGGCTCATATCTGCTATACCTTGACGGCTTTGCAAAATTAAATGATACAGCTGGCTAATCAATGTTGCTACCGCTGGGATTTGAATTTTTCGGCGCGCTTCAAAGGCTAATTTAATTGTATAGGGATTGGCTTTCATCCCTTTTTCCTTAAATAAGCTTTGAATCTCAGGTAATGTCATCCCATAAAACGCACATTCACTGACCATGAGTTGTAAATGCATTTGATTATGCACATAAGCCATCGCCATATCTACACTTCTATTCTTTAGCATAGAGGGGAATAAATCTAGTAATGTTCGTGCATCTTTCGCTAATAAAGCATCTTTAAAGCGAAAAATATTTTTCTCTCCAAAGTCTGTCATATGCTCTTTTAAAAATGGCGCTGTCATCGATTCCCCATTTTTTAGTAGTAGGAACAATCGATCAAATTCTGTGCGCAAAAATGCTAAAGGCACATCTTTCCACAAATCTACCAAGTCACGTAGATATGCCATGCCATCGAGATCTATCTTTTGCTTATGAGCCTTGCAATGTTGTTGTATCCACTGAAAGAGAGCTTCTCCCTCTACTTTTTCAAACTTAAAGGATTCTACAGCTCCCAAAAATGCTTTATTTCCTTGCAACCGTCCATCAATGGTTTCTGGATACACTACAATAATAGGATCTTCTCCAGTATAGCTTTGCAAATAGTCTCGCAATCCTTGCCACTCTGGAGCCAGCTTTTTCTTCGGTTTATCAAAGATAGGCAAATGGACAAGCAGAAATACTCGTGGTTCACCAAAGAGAGATACTTCTTGTAATTGTCCTAAAATAGAACCGGGACCTTGCTCTTCACGCAAGGTAAGCAAGGTCCGATCTGTATATTGATGTAAGAGATTCTGTTTTTTTCTTCTAATAATTGTGGTTCATCTCCATAGAGCAATGTAACCATCTGGCACCTCTTATAATGTTACTACATTGTTTTCATCACTACCTACAATATACACGCCTTCCTCCACATCAAATTGACTGTGCAAGGTATTCCACACGATAAAATGCATTGCCCCTCGTTCTTGATAATGCAATAATTGATTGCTAGCGGTCAAGCCATATATTGTATTCGTTTCTCTCTTAGTATTATACACTATTTCTTGAACTTTTTCTCCTTCTTTTCTAGGATGAAAGTGAAACTTTCTATGTCCTGTTACGATAATTTCATAGCCTGCTTTGGTATGAAGTTGTACAGATAACCAATCTAGTGTTAGCTCTTTACCAGCTTGCCCTTTACTATAAAGATGTTCTAAGGTATCCACATGAGTGTACCCCTTCTGATATCCTTCTACAAACACACCATTCCAACGACTAAACCCACGGTGATGCAAGGCATCTATACATTGTTTCATCGCTCGTGGTGAAATATCGCCATTCTTAGCATCTATATATAGGTATGCCTCCCTATAAAAGCCTGTCTTACAGACCATGAAAGCTGGTCCTGAGGAGATAGCAATAGGCACTACTTGCACCATTGGTTTTACATAAGATAGTCCTAAGGGCAACATCCCTACTACCAAGAGTGCAATACTTGCCATCCTATTCCATGCCACACGAATAGGCTCTTTCAGTGCTAACAACCAATATATATACGACACGCCTAGATACCACACTACCACTAACCACAAAGGCATGGGAGGTGACCACAATAGACCTAGATTACGAATAGCAAATAAAAGAGACATACTGGCTTTCAGAATGAAACCTAAGAGAGACCAACCTAATGTAAAAGTAAATACTAAATTTAGGATAGCCAAAAAAAGACCTGCTATAATCGCCATATCTAGCAAGGGCCCTACTATAAGGTTGGACAAAATACTAAGAAAACTAAGTATATGAAAATAATATAATTCAATTGGAAATATAAGAACTTGTGCAGAGATACATAAAGCCACCCCTTTAGAGATAGGATTCGGCGGAAATAGCCGATACACATAGGGATACAATCCGATGATGCCCAAGGTAGACCCAAAGGATAATACAAAACTAATATCTACCGCGAACAATGGTTTCCACAAAAGCAAACATAAGGCAGATAATAGGAGCGCATGTAACGCCCGATACGTACCGCCATGCATCACCACGTATCCGCTTAATAGTCCCATTATGGCAGATCGTAATACTGGCGGACTCCACCCCACAATTGTACAGTACAGTAAAATCAAAGCACAAGTGATGGAAAATTCTACACCTTTACGTAAATGCAACCGCTGCAATACGATAGAAATAATGAGAAATAACAAGGCAATATGAGACCCTGACACCGACAAAATGTGGATAAGACCTGTTTCACTGAATAACTTTACCATTGTTTCTGGTAGCATAGCATATTGACCGCCTAGTACCAAGGAGGCGCCTAAGCTAGCAATGGATGGTTCTAGATTCTCTTCAAATTGTTGTGCCACCCAATGATGGACTCTATCTAGATAAGCACCCAGTGCATACCCCGTATCAGTTATCCATGTGCCTAGGGTCTTCTCTACTGTGTAGGGGCCTTCTATGGTACCTTGGTACAAATTTCCTTGTAGTCCATCATTGATATATCTCGTTTTCATAGATAGAGAACCACTTTGCTCGTAATAGGTAAAGCCTTTCACAGTACCACGAATGACGTAGCGATCTCCCATATGAATAGGTGGCTCTCCTGGCACATAGATACGAATACTTCCCTTAGCGGGCACATGCTCAGTAGCGCCATTCTTATCTATATCCATTCCTTCTACATCAGCATCTACCATGGTCATAATGCCATCTAGCGTCACCGTAGGCTGTGGGTTACTAGTTAATTGCACATAATAGGCACCATCGGCACCATAATAAAACGGTCTATCTTCAAAATAGTGTGTGATGACTCGATCTGTATGTACATATCCTATAGCAGTAAATACAGAAATAATACCCACTAAGCCCATCACATATCGCATCATTTTATACATATGTTCATTACGTTGTTCGTATCCACGTAATCCTATTATCCCAAGGATGCCAAATATAGTAATGATACTTAACCAATACATAAGATAGGTGTATAATTCGTTTTCATATAGGCTCATACAAATTCCCAATAGCATTCCTAGCACACTGGTGATACCTAGATCTATTGGCTTTGGTAACCATTTCATAATCGTACTTTCTCCACAATTTTTTTATACAATGCAGGTCCTATCCCCTTCACCTGTCGTAATTCTTCTAAACTTTTGAAAGGACCATGTTCTTGACGATAGTCCACAATCTTTTTCGCCATCTTAGGGCCTATGCCCGATATTTTTTGTAAATCTGCTTCGGTTCCATCATTAATAGAGATATTTTGTTTTCGTAGTAACTCCTCAGGACTTCCGTGAAAGTTGAAATCTACATGAATATGTGCACTTTCCTCTAAGGTATCTTCTAAATGTAGATGATTCACATCTGCATAGGGTAATAGTCCTTTGCTGGCCTCAATAGCTGACTTCACCGTCGCAGGGCTTTGTAGCTCATACAATCCTGGCTCTTCTACCGCTCCTGTGACATACACCAAAATTGTATCTGCTTTCGTTTCCTTCTCCACTGGACCACCACGATTTCCTTTGTCTAACTGCTTCACAATCTTTGGGGTATCAGATGGTGATCCATCGCCTTTCATTGGTGTATCTGCTATAATAAGATAGTATCCACATACACACAGTAGGAATAGGCATACGATGATGCCAATTCGTTTTCGATTTGTTACTTTCATTCTATCACATCCTTTCAAACAAAAGGTTCGTCATAGATGAGTAGTATCCTTTAAAATTCACTACCAGTATATATTGGGAGGTATTATGAAAGAAGATTTACAACAATATGCCCGTCTTTTACTACAAGAAGGTGTCAATTTACAACAAGACCAACTGTTGGTCATCAATGGAGATGTAGAAAATAAAGATTTTGTATACATCGTTGTGGAAGAGGCCTATGCACTGGGTGCTAAAGATGTGCATATTAATTGGCGTAGCACTATCACAGCTAAGTCTCGTTTATCCAATGTAAAAGATGAGGTCTTATCTAATCCCGCGCCTTGGATTAAAGATATGTATAACCATATCCTTGATTCCAACGCATGTATTTTATCCTTAATCAGTGCAAATCCATTTGCCTATGAAGGTGTGCCTTCTGAAAAAATCGCTCTCGCCTCTCGTAGTATGGGCAAGTTAACTAAATTTTACCACGAGGCCATTATGGATTCTACCCTTACTTGGTGTGTAGCCTCAGTAGCCACTCTCACATGGGCTGATTTGCTTGGTTATGAGGGCACAGAAGAAGAAAAAATCAACCGCTTATGGAATACTATCTTTACCTTATGTCGTATGAAACACGTACCAGAAGAAGAATCCTTCAGCAACCATTTAGATCGCCTTGCTAAGCGCACCAAAACACTGAATGATTTACAATTGGTATCCTTACATTATACCTGTCCAAACGGTACAGACTTAACTTTACAAATGCCAAAAGGGCACTTATGGTTAGGTGGTAAAGAATCATCTAAAAAAGGAATTATCTTTGATGCCAATATTCCAACAGAAGAAGTATTTTCTGCACCGCACTATACAGGTGCCAATGGCATCGTGTATTCTACGAAACCATTAATCTATGATGGAAACCGTATCGAAGACTTCCATATGACATTCAGAGATGGTAAGGTCGTTGACTACGATGCCAAACAAGGTCGTGAGTATTTAACAAACCTCATTGAGACGGATGAAAACTCTTGCTACCTTGGAGAAGTAGCCCTTGTAGATCATTACTCCCCTATTAGCCAATCCAATATGATTTTCTTTGAAACCTTGTACGATGAAAATGCATCTTGTCACTTAGCATTAGGGGCTGCATATCCAACTTGCTTAGCCCATAGCGATGGATTATCTCAAGAAGAACTACACGCTCGTGGACTAAATACATCCTTAGCACATACAGACTTTATGATTGGTCATGAAAAAATGAATATCATGGGCACTACAAAAGATGGCAAAGAAGTTCCTATTATGATTGAAGGACGCTTGCAAGTATAAGGGCGCTCTATCTAAACATACTACTATGCATATTTCCCATAAATCCATCAGAACTCCCCATCTTATGGGAAGGGGTATGAACTAACATATGGTAATGCAAAAAAAGAGGTACCTCGCATGACAGCAAGGTGCCTCTTTTTATTGTGTCAATTTGTTTTCTGCCATATACCAATAGTCTATTCTATGACAACCCTATGGTCTTCTAGATATATAACCTAATTGTACTGTAAATAGTGCCTTATAGCAATGTATCTACAGCGATATTTACTAGTACATCGGATGGGCTTTCACAGATATAATCAGCACCAGCAGATTCTAATTCTTCCACTGAACCATATCCGTAAGATACACCCATAGCCACACAATTTAATGCTTTGGCAGCTTCCATATCGTATTTACGATCTCCCACCATGTACCAACGGGAGATTTTATATTTTTGTGCTGTAATTGTCTCCATATCTTTCAAAGCTTCTTTCAGAATGTCTAGCTTATGGACTAAACCAATTTCACGATTGGCCCCACGAATTACTTCAAAGTATGGATCTAATTTAAAATGCTTAATAATATCCTTCGCTTGTTCTTCTGGTTTTGCCGTAGCAATCCCAACATAGGCACCTGTTTTACGAAGCGCTTTTAAGGCTTCTTCAATTTGGGGATACACTGCATTTTCATATTTTCCAACGGAATCATACCGTTCTTTGAAAAAGTTGTAGGCCTGCTCCACCTCTTCATCTGTCATATGGCAATGTTCTTTAAAAGAATCCGCCAACGGTGGACCAATGAATAATTGTAATGTGTCCTCATCAGGAATAGGATGATTCATACTCGTTAAGGCATGACGTATAGATTTTAAAATTCCTTCATGAGAATCTGTTAAGGTTCCATCTAAATCAAAAATAACACAAATCATAATGACTCCTATCAAAAATAAATGTAGGGTAATATATAGGTTAACACATATAATAAGTAATCGTTGGTTGTTTCCATGTGTCAGTTCTACTTTCAAAAGTATACTAGATCTATATCATCCTAGGTACAGGATACATTTCTTAGCTGTGAAAAATACCTTTACAAGTAATACAGTAAAGAGTATACTGTATATAGAAAAGTTTCTATATAGTAGGAGGACAGTATGGAAGATAATCAAATTCCTACGGCCATTTTAGATAAGTTAACAAAAGTTTGTACTTGCCGTAGTATTACAAGAAAAGCAATTAAAGAAGCAATCTTAGATGGTTGCGATACATTTCCTAAAATTAGAGAGCGCACTAGTGCTGGTACCGGTGCATGCGGTGGCAAAGGCTGTGGCCCACGAGTGGTGAAACTTTTAAAAGAGCACCAAGAAGGACAATGGTAAGCTCGACCAACATAAGAATCATAAGATAGGTGATACATATCACCTATCTTTTTTATATACATAAAAAAGGCTGCTCAAGAATGTATATCATTCTGTAGCAGCCTTCTTTTTATTTCTTTAATGCTTCACGCAATGTATGCCAAGCAAGCACTGCACATTTAACACGGGCAGGCATGTTAGAAATATTTTGCAAAGCAATCGCATCTTCTAAGGCTTCTAATTCGTCTTCATCAGTCACTTCTTTTTTGATCATTCCTAAGAAAAGGTCCACTAGTTGGAAAGCTTCTTCTAAGGATTTACCAGTAATGACATCAATCATCATAGATGCCGATGCTTGGCTGATAGCACAGCCGGAACCTGTATAAGCAGCGTCTTTTACAATACCGTCTACCACATTCACTTGCAATGTTAAATCATCACCGCAACTTGGATTATGACCATGTTCACTAGCAGTAAACACCTCTAACAAACGCTTATTACGCTTGTCTTGGTTATGCTCCAAAATCAGTTCCGTATACACTTGATCCATTTCCATGGTATTGTTCTCCTTACTCTGACAAGCCCATGGTTGGTCGAACTGTTTTCAGGGCTTCCAAAAATTGATCTAAATCTTCTTTTTTAGTATAAATGTACATACTAATACGGTTGGATGCCGGTACTCCATAGTAAGCACCTAGTGGTTGCGCACAATGATGACCAGAACGTAAGCATACCCCATGGCTATCCATGATGGTTGCTACATCGTGAGGATGTACATCATCCACAGTGAAAGCAATGACTCCATGCTTTTCTTCTGGATTGGCACTACCTAATAAATGAATATGTGGCATAGCCGCTAGTTTAGGTAATACATAGCGCACTAATTCTTGTTCATATTCATGAATAGCATCCATACCAAACTGTTCCAAATACTCAATGGCAGCTTTTAATGTAACAGCACCATGTGCATTGGGTGTGCCAGCCTCAAATTTATAAGGTACTTCATTGAATGTTGTGGTTTGCTCTTTCACATATTCAATCATGTCCCCACCAAATAAGAATGGATCCATGTCTTCTAATAAGTGATATTTACCATACACCACACCAATACCTTGAGAAGCACACATTTTATGGCCTGAGAATACGAAGAAATCACAATCTAAGGCTTGCACATCAATAGCTTGATGAGGAGCCGATTGCGCTCCGTCTAGAATAGCAATGGCACCAACAGCATGAGCGCGTTCCACCAGCTCTTTTACTGGAAATTCCATACCTAACACATTACTTACATGGGCAAAGGATACAATTTTTGTAGATCCATCAATTTTATCCATTTCACCATCTTTGATGTGACCATTTTCATCTAGGTACATATATTCCAAAGTGGCCCCTGTCACTCGGCATACATATTGCCAAGTCACAAGATTTGCATGATGCTCCGCTATAGTGATGACGATTTTATCTCCCTCTTTTACATGCTTCAAGCCATAGGAATGAGCAATTAAGTTCAAACTTTCTGTAGTGTTTCGAGTGAAGATAATTTCTTCGCGTTTACGAGCATTAATGAATCGTTGCACCACATCACGAGCACCTTCATAGGCCTCGGATGCTTCCATAGCAAGCACATGGGCTCCACGATGGGGATTTCCATTATGATTCGCCATATGCATTTCTAATGCTTTCATCACTGGCACTGGAATTTGTGTAGTAGCACCGCTATCCAAGTAAGCAATGCGTTTACCACGATGAGTTCTTGTTAAAATTGGAAAATCTCTATATGCCTCTGCTATTGGTTTCATACTATCCCTCTCAATTATATTTTTTGTCGTAGTACTGCTAAGGCAGTTTCTTCCATTTCTTCATTGCCAATACGATCAATCAATGGTCGTAACATGGATTCTACGATGATATGTTTTGCTTCTTCTTCGTTGAAACCACGGCTCATTAAATAGAATAATTTAGCTGGGTCTAATTGACCAGCACTGGATGCGTGATTGCCAGATACATTATCTTCTTTACACAATAACAATGGTAAAGAAATGGACTTTACTTGTGGCGTTAATAGTAAACATGTATCTTCTTCTGCACCTTCAGATGCCAAGCTACCACGCAAGAAATCTAAGGTACCACGGAATGATTTTTTAGAAGAACCATTCAATGCACCTAAGTTATTAATATTACTGATTGTTTTTCTACCGATATGTTTCATTAACATGGCAATATCAAATACTTGCATACCTGTACCGCAATAGCCTAAATCATGTTCTACTTCTGCGTAGTCTCCTACTAAATCTTCTTGATAATTCAAGAAGTTTTCAGAACCACCCAACTCGATGTTGATGAACTCTACATGACCAGACTCTTCTACTCGTGTATAACGATGTTCAAATTGTTGTACCTTACCAGTTAGCAATTGCACTTTTTTGAACACCACAGATGCTCCTGTGTGGGACACGATTTCTGAAAGTAATCCCACATGACCATCAGTAGCTTCGCCTTTCAAGCAAAGCGTTAACTCTAAGGTAGAGTCTTTTTCCGCTTCGATTTGTAAGCGTGTTCTTTCACTGACAGCACCTTGTACATCAAGAACTATGGTCAATGCTTCCTTTGCACCAGCTGGTACTTGAATGTGATAGCCATGTGTAAAGTGATGAGATGCATCGCGCAACGCACCAGCATGGACACCTTCATAAGAAGGTTCTAATAGTTCCTTATTTGTAATGTCTGTTACAATGTGCTTGGACCCTTCAACTGTCACTGTAGCACGTTCTGTACCAGCCCATACATTGCCTTCTGTATGATTTACCTTTAACCAACGGAAAGTCGGTCTAGGCAATTCATTAAAATGTAATGTGTTGCTCATCCTAACCTCCTATCCGATAGAACCTTCAAGTTCTAAGGTAATCAAATTATTCATTTCTACGGCATATTCTAATGGTAATTCTTTAGAAATTGGTTCTACGAAACCACGTACAAGCATTGCTCTTGCTTCTTCTTCACTAATACCACGAGTCATTAAGTAGAAAATCGCTTCATCGGAAATACGGCCGATTTTTGCTTCGTGCCCTAAATCGACATTATCATTTTCAATAGTTATAGATGGAATGGTATCGGATTGAGACTCTTGGTCTAACATTAAGGACTCACAAGATACTGTCGCTTTAGAATGGTCTGCATTTTTACCGATGTTCAAGACACCACGGTAAATCGCTGTACCACCACTCTTAGAAATAGATTTAGAGTTAACATTACTTGTTGTATGTGGTGCGGCATGAATAACTTTTGCCCCTGTATCTAAATATTGTCCTTCCCCAGCAAATGTAACGCCTGTGAATTCACAATGCGCGCCTTCACCAGCCAAGATACTCATTGGATATAAGCAAGATACAGCAGATCCGAAGGATCCAGATACCCACTCGATTGTACCATTTTTACCAACTCGACTACGTTTTGTATTCAAGTTGTACATGTTTTTAGACCAGTTTTCGATAGTAGAATAACGCAAAGTAGCATTATCTTTTACGAATAACTCAACGCAACCAGCATGTAAGTTAGCTACATTGTATTTTGGAGCGGAACAACCTTCAATGAAGTGTGCTTTTGCCCCTTCTTCTACGATGATTAAAGTATGTTCAAACTGACCTGCGCCTGGTGCATTTAAACGGAAGTAAGACTGCAATGGAATATCTACAGTCACTCCTTTTGGTACATACACGAAGGAACCGCCAGACCATACTGCACCATGTAAAGCTGCAAATTTATGATCTGTAGGTGGCACTAATGTCATGAAATATTGTTTTACAATATCCTCATGTTCGTGTAGTGCTGTCTGCATATCAGTATATACAACGCCTTGACGAATCAAGTCTTCTTGAATACTATGATATACAACCTCAGAGTCATATTGAGCGCCTACACCAGCCAAAGAAGTTTTTTCAGCTTCTTGGATACCCAGACGGTCAAATGTCTCTTTAATATCTTCTGGAACTTCGTTCCAGTCTTCTTTCATATCAATTTTAGGTTTTACATAGGTCACAATATCTGCCATATTTAAGGCGCTAATATCTGGCACCCAATTAGGAACCTCTAATTGATTGTAAATTTCAAGAGATTTTAAACGGAAATCTAACATCCATTGTGGCTCATTTTTGTTAGCCCATATTTCACGAATGATATCTTCTGTTAAACCAGCTTCTGATTTATAGGAGAAATCAAATTCATTACGAATGTCATAGACGCCGCGATCCATCTCCTCAATTTGAGTTTTCTTTCTCGCTTCCATGAAATCCTCCTATACTAAATTTTTATATGCGTCGTAGCCTTTTTCTTCGATTTCACGAACGAGTTCAGGGCCACCAGTTTTTACAATACGGCCATCGATTAAGATGTGTACATAGTTTGGATTTAATTTTTGAAGAATTTGATTATGGTGAGTGATGATTAGCACCGCATTCTCTTCATTATGGAAACGGTTTACACCTTCAGATACGATACGAACAGCATCTACATCAAGACCGGAATCAGTTTCATCAAGGATAGCCAATTTAGGATTCAAAATAGACATTTGAAGAATTTCATTTTTCTTTCTTTCACCACCGGAGAAACCTTCGTTCACATAACGGTTAGCGTAAGAAGTATCGAAAGATAATTCTTCCATTTTTGCTTTCAATTCTTTTTTGAAAGCTAAAGCACGTACGTTTTCACCAGTAATTGTGTTTTTAGCCGTACGGATAAAGTTTTCTACTGTAATACCTGGTACGGAAATTGGATGTTGGAAAGACATGAAAATACCTTTTTTCGCACGATCGTTTACAGCTTCTTCAGTGATATTCTCACCATCAAATACAATGGAGCCTTCTGTTACTTCATAAGCAGGGTTGCCCATGATTACATTGGCCAATGTAGATTTACCAGCACCGTTTGTGCCCATTACTACATGGATTTCACCTTTATTAATTGTTAAATTGATGCCCTTTAAGATTTCTTTCTCTTCAATAGAGGCACGCACATTGTCTACGCGAAGTAATTCTGCCACGTATGTCACTCCTTATCAAATAAGTTACTATATACAAAAGAAGACTCGTTAGGTCTTAGCATATGTTGAATACCGTAAAAAAACGGATTCCACCAAAGTGTAATCCGCTGTTATATTCATAGCACGAGAACGCCACTTTGGCTTAAATCTAATTTAGTAAATATACTATTTATATTATACTGTGTATAGACTCGAACCGCAAGGTAATTTCTACTATTTTACTATGATTTTAATGATATATTAACATATCATCTATTCATTTATAGCATATTGAAATTTAAATTCTCCACCAAGAGACTCAACAATGTTTATTATACCGAATTTTCTCAATATTGTAAATGCTATTCCCATATTTTTTTAGGGATATAAAGCATTTTACTCTCTTCATATAACTACACTCAATTTCTATAAATATAGACTTGCAATTTATCCTACACAATTATATACCAACTCTAATAGATTGCCCCTCACGATTAGGTGCTAATTATATATAAATAGACATATACTCTATTTCCCTGAGATGTATAACAATGTCTCAGAAGTAACTAAAGCATATGTCTATATTAGCCTAAATAACTATCGTAAAGAACAGCCCTTTACATTTCTACTTATAAATTAGAAAAATCTAATGTAGCAAAATAATCATCTAGTGTTTCTGCTCGGCGAATTTGTGTGACACTGCCATCTTCATGTAGTAATAGCTCTGCGGAGCGCAATTTACCATTGTAATTGAAGCCCATAGCATGACCATGAGCACCAGCATCATGAATCACAATGCGGTCGCCCATGTCAATTTTTGGTAATTGACGATCGATGGCAAATTTATCATTATTTTCACATAAAGATCCAGTCACATCATAGGTCATGTTAGCTGGCTCATTTTCTTTTCCCATCACAGTAATATGATGATACGAGCCATATAAAGCTGGACGCATCAAGTTAGACATACATGCATCTAAGCCAATATAATGTTTATAAATATCTTTTTTGTGGATCGCTGTAGCCACCAAATACCCATAAGGACCTGTCACCATACGACCACACTCGTATGCCAATTGAATCGGGCTATGACCAGTTCCTGTAATCAAACGGTCATAGGCTGCTTTTACACCTGCACTTAACACCTTATAATCTACTGGAGTCTGCTCTGGTTTATAAGCAACACCAATACCACCGCCAAGGTCAATAAAAGATACTTCTACACCAGTTTGTTCTTTCACACGCAATGCTAGGTTAAACATCAATTCAGCCGTGCCTACTAAGCCATCAACATCTAGTTCATTGGATACCACCATCGTATGTAAACCGAAGTTAGTAATACCTTTTCCTTTTAAGTAGTTGATAGCTTCCATGATTTGTGCTTCCGTCATGCCATATTTCGCTTCTTCCGGAAGGCCGATAATTGTGTTACCACCTTCTTTTAAAGAACCTGGATTATAACGGAAACAAAAACGATCTGGCAACTCACCATGTTGTTCCAAATAGGCAATGTGCGTAATATCATCTAGGTTAATAATCGCACCTAAATCCATCGCTTTTTTGTATTCTTCGTACGGCGTATCATTGGAGGAGAACATGATGTCATCTCCTGTGATCCCCACCTTTTCGCTCAAAATTAGTTCTGCCATAGAGGAGCAGTCTGCACCAATACCGATTTCTTTCATCATTTTCATAATATATGGATTGGGCGTTGCTTTCACAGCAAAATATTGTTTGAACCCTGGTGCCCAACTGAAAGCATCTAAAAATGCGCGCATATTATCCATAATACCTTTCGCATCATAAATATGGAACGGCGTTGGATATTGCGCGATAATCGTTTCTAATTGTTCCTTTGTAAATGGTGTTGTTTTTGCGTTCATCTTAACTCCTCAATCTATTTGTAATGTACTATGTGACAGCCTCTTTCTGTAACATAGCTATATATTAAACAATAGGCACTCTTCATGTATTATCTCAATAAGGAGCGACACATTTCCGCCTAGACCTTAAGAGTTATACCATTACCTGTGAAAGAAATACATAATACTATGCCATCAATCCAAAGGTAATCCATGAATACCGTAACGTATTGTAACATACATTCTATAGAATTGTAAAGATTCTATAGAATGTTCCAGCAAAAAGAACTGTATTCAATACACCATATACAATTTAGCCATTTCAAGCACTTGTATCTCCTATTACCACTAAACATGGAAACTTATACCTAGTATCACGCCCCTTGAGGAACGCTATTTCGCGTAGTAATCTCATAGCGAGATATATTGCACTGAAATAGCCAAACATAAAAAGAGCATGGTGCGCCCTCGAACGAACAGCATAAACTCCCCCAAGAAACGTAGTTACGAGTAGTAGACTTGTGGCGTTCCTTACTGCATACACTATAAAACCCAAAAGACCGCAATATACCTCTGAAGAAACATTATGAAATACCGTTTCTAAAGAGGTCTATTGCGATCTTTCTTCCCACTGTATTAAGTAAGAACACTACAGACTACATAGCGAATCAAGTTACTTCCCAAATAAAGACGCATCTACACTATATCGTCCACCACCCATAAAGAATATAGCCAATGCAGCAAATCCCATTTGTGATGGATAATCCCATGCAAAGAAACCTGCATCTATATGAAGAATCGTAGCTGTAAACAAAACTCCAGCTAACAATAAGGATCCTAAACGTGTAAATAAACCAAGGGCTAACAAAATACCACCTAATAATTCACTGAATGCTGACAAAGCTCCAAACACTTCAAAGTATCCAGACACCCCCAATGGTGCTAACATAGCACCTACTTTATATAAACCAGCTGCGCCACTTAATAACTTCACATATCCATGATAGGACATAGAGATACCAAGAGCTAATCGCAACACCAATATTCCAAAGTTAACATACGTAGGTTTACCACGCAATAAAAAATGAACCATATGTGTATCCTTCCCTCGACAAATTTTCTTGCAATTAATTAACTAATATACATAAGTATACCATAACACCTTACCACTCTCCTAAATGCAATTCTATACATACCCCTAACCTTATATCCTAGCAAGAATTGCTTAATACGATTGCCCCATGTTCCCCTACCACCTTGAACGCAGTTGTGCGTAGAAATCTATGGCTTTTCCTTTGCTAAAATAATGACAACACAAAAGGAGTGCGACATGTTTCCGAACAAACATTATGAAATACCGTTTGTGAGGAAATGTGTCGCACTCCTACTATTATGCTATTTTCAAAGGAACACCATCGACTGAATAGCGCTGCAAGTGTTACCCGATGTCAGCAGGTGTAGAGAAATCTACTGTAATACCCAATGCTTTCGCTACGCCTTCACCATATGCAGGGTCACATGCATAGCAATGTTTAGCATGACGTTCTTGGATGAACAATGGAACTCCTGCCATATTGCGAGCTGTATTACTAAACAATACTTGTTGTTGTTCTGGAGTCATGAGACGGAACAATTTACCAGGTTGTGTATAGTAATCGGAATCATCTTCACGGAAGTCGTATTGGTATGCTTTACCAGATACATCATATCCTGGATCTTTGTATTGTGGTTGGTTAGCCCATTGGCCAAAGCTATTTGGAGCATATCCAATAGTAGCGCCATGGTTGCCATCTACACGGCCTTGTCCATCACGATGGTAAGAATTGAATGGGCATTTAGGCGCATTCACAGGAATGGATGGATAGTTTGTGCCTAAGCGGTAGCGTTGCGCATCTGCATAGGAGAACAAACGACCTTGTAACATACGGTCAGGGCTGAATCCAATACCAGGGATAATTGTGGATGGAGCAAATGCTGCTTGTTCTACATCTTGGAAGTAGTTTTCTGGGTTACGGTTCAATTCCATCACCCCTACTTCGATTAATGGGAAGTCTTTTTTATACCATACTTTTGTAAGGTCAAATGGATTGTATGGAAGAGCTTCTGCTTGTTCTTCTGTCATCACTTGAATGTATAATTTCCAACGAGGGAAATCACCTTTAGCGATCGCATCAAATAAGTCACGTTGTGCACTTTCACGATCATTCGCAATGATAGCAGCTGCTTCATCTTCTGTTAAGTTTTTAATTGGTTGTTGGCATACCCAGTGGAATTTCACCCATACACGTTCGTCGTTCTCATTGATTAAGCTATATGTATGAGAACCGAAACCATGCATATGACGGTAGCCATCAGGAATACCACGATCACTCATTACGATTGTGATTTGGTGCATTGCTTCTGGCAAGCTAGTCCAGAAGTCCCAGTTTGCAGTAGCATCACGCAAGTTAGTTTCAGGATTACGTTTTACCGCACGGTTCAAGTCTGGGAATTGCAATGGATCGCGGATGAAGAATACTGGTGTGTTGTTACCTACTAAATCCCAGTTACCTTCTTCTGTGTACATTTTCACAGCGAAACCACGGATATCACGTTCCGCATCAGCGGCACCACGTTCACCAGCTACTGTGGAGAAACGTACAAACAAATCAGTTTGTTTACCTACTTCAGAGAATACTTTTGCTTTTGTATATTTAGTGATGTCGTTTGTCACTGTGAAAGTACCGAATGCACCGGATCCTTTCGCATGCATACGGCGTTCAGGAATCACTTCACGAGCAAAGTGGCCTAATTTTTCCATCAACCACACGTCTTGCATTAATACAGGGCCACGTTTTCCAGCTGTGGCACTGTTGTTGTTATCCGGCACTGGAGCACCAAAGGCTGTTGTCAATTTTTCTTCTTTCATAACTTTCTCCTTTGTAAACTTATACATATTATAATAAAATTAAAACCTATATCTTTTACAACGGATAATAATTATCCGTTACTTTATGATGTAATTATAAAACTTTTTCTATGTATTGTCAATAATGATTTTCCATTAATTTTCATTATTCTTCATGTTATTAACTATAACATTATCAAGTTATTAATTATATATCATCCATATATATATGAAACTATACCCCAGAAGGATACCCAAGGCATTCAAGGGCATTTCTATATATCCCATATAACAAAAAGGGACTATGAAAGAATAGTCACCTATTCTTTCACAGTCCCCATAGTATTTACTTAGTCAATACTGCGATCCACTGATGCAATCTGAAATTACATCATACCGCCCATACCACCCATTGGAGGCATTGGAGGCATCATTGGAGCATTTTCATCTACTTTGTCAGCTACAATGGATTCAGTTGTTAATACTAATGCTGCGATGGATGCTGCATTTTGTAAAGCAGAGCGTGTTACTTTAGCAGGGTCCACGATACCAGCTTTTACCATGTCTACATATTCTTCTGTTAATGCATTGAAACCGATGCCGCTTTCAGTAGATTTTACGCGTTCTACTACCACGGAACCTTCTAAACCTGCATTGTAAGCGATTTGGCGTAGTGGTTCTTCCACAGCACGGCGAACAAGGTTTACACCTGTCAATACATCGCCAGTTGCTTCGATACCGTCTAATGCTGGGATGATGTCGATTAATGTAGTACCACCACCTGCAACGATACCTTCTTCTACAGCTGCACGAGTAGCGTTCAATGCGTCTTCGATGCGAAGTTTTTTATCTTTTAATTCCACTTCTGTTGCTGCACCTACTTCGATCACAGCGACACCACCAGACAATTTAGCCAAACGTTCTTGTAATTTTTCTTTATCGAATTCAGAAGTCGCTTCTTCTGCTTGTGCGCGAACTTGTGCAACACGACGAGCAATTACGTCTTTATTGCCATTGCCATCAACGATGATAGTTTCGTCTTTTGTGATGCGAACTTGACGAGCTGTACCCAAGTGTTCTAAGTCCACATTGTCCAATTTCAAGCCAACTTCTTCACTGATGACAACACCGCCAGTTAAGATAGCGATATCTTCTAACATAGCTTTACGACGATCGCCGAAACCAGGAGCTTTCACAGCTACTGCTTTTAATGTACCACGAAGGCGGTTCACTACTAATGTAGCCAATGCTTCGCCGTCTACGTCTTCAGCAATGATCACAAGTTCTTTACCAAGTTTTACAACTTTTTCAAGAGCTGGTAATAAATCAGCGATAACGGAGATTTTGCGGTCAGTGATCAAGATCAATGGTTCGTTCACAACTGCTTCCATTTTATCTGGGTCAGTTACCATGTAAGGAGATAGGTAACCGCGGTCGAATTGCATGCCTTCTACTACGTTCAATTCAGTTTGTAATGTTTTAGATTCTTCTACAGTGATAACACCGTCATTACCTACACGGTCCATTGCTTCTGCAATCAATGCGCCGATTTCTTCATCAGCTGCGGATACGGACGCTACTTGAGCGATGTCTTGTTTACCGTTTACATCGATCGCTTTGGATTGAATTTCAGCCACTAATTTTTTAACGGCTAATTCGATACCTTTTTTAAGGATCATTGGGTTAGCACCAGCTGCTACATTGCGCATACCTTCTTGAATCATAGCTTGCGCTAGTACAGTCGCTGTAGTAGTACCGTCACCAGCAACATCGTTAGTTTTAGTAGCAACTTCTTTCACTAATTGAGCACCCATGTTTTCAAATGGATCTGGAAGTTCAATATCGCGAGCGATGGTAACACCATCGTTAGTGATTGTTGGGGCACCAAATTTTTTCTCTAATACTACATTGCGACCTTTAGGTCCTAATGTTACTTTTACTGCATTTGCTAATTGGTCAACGCCACGGCCTAATGCACGGCGTGCTTCTTCGTTAAATAAAATTTCTTTTGCCATTGTATAGCCTCCTATATGGGGTCGTCCCCTTCTTTGGTCAGATTATAATACTGCTAAAATATCTTTTTCGCTGATGATTAAATGGTCAATGCCATCAATTTTGAACTCAGTACCAGCATATTTGGAGAACATAACTGTATCGCCCACTTTAACTTCTGGTGCTACACGTTCGCCATTGTCACATAATTTACCAGGACCCACAGCAATAACCGTACCTTCAGATGGACGTTCTTTTGTGGAAGATGCTAAAAAGATACCACTTTCCGTTTTTGTTTCTACTTCTAATACACGAATAATGACACGATCGCCTAATGGTTTCATTGTTATACCTCTTCTCTTATACACTATAATATCGATGTTAGCACTCAAGAGTGGTGAGTGCTAATCACAAGTATTATTATAAATCATTTTTAAATTTTTGCAAGTCTTTTTTGACTTTTTGACTAAATACTTTTTCATAGTTAAAACTTTGCTTCATAGCAGCCATAATTTTTTATGATTTAGCCTCATGGGCTGCAATAATTTTCTTACAAGTATCTACGACACTAATCCGTTTATCCATACTGAAAGCACGTATTTTTTCATAGGCTTTTTCCTCAGAGAATCCGTGTAGTTCCATCAATATGCCGGTCGCTTTCGCCACATATTTTCGTTCTTCTAAGGAACTTTCCAATCCTTTGACCTGTTCTAGCAAGTTTTCTTCTTCTTGAAAACGACCCATAGCCATCTGTAGAGCTGGACCTAAGTCCGATTCTCGTAGAGGTTTTATTAAATAGCCATACACTCCGGATTGAGATGCCTTTTGGATTAAATCATCTTGGCTGTACGCTGTTAATAACACCACCGGAGCCAATCGTTGATGTCGAATTTGTCGAGCCGCTTCTATGCCATCTAATTCAGGCATCTTCACATCCATCAATACTATATCTGGTTGTACTGCTTGACATAGTTGAATAGCCTCTACACCATTACAACCTTCCCCTACAACGGTATGACCTTGGCTTTCTAATATATCTCGCAAGTCCATGCGAATGAGCGACTCATCATCGACTACTAAGACGCGCATACTCTTCTCCTTTATAAATCCAAATATCTACCATAGTCCCTGTCCCTTGGGATGTCCAAGAAATTTTTCCATCCAATTCATTCCGCACTAAATTCTCTATAATCTGTAATCCTAAATGGCTCTTTCTAGTACTTTCAAAATCGCCTGGCAAACCACAGCCTGAATCACGGATACTAATGTGTAGCATGTCATGATGTCCAACGTCCCTTACGTCTCGTACCTCTACCTGTACTTGACCTTCTATTCTGTCTTTGAAAGCATGTTTAAAGAGATTGGAAAAGAGTTCATTCATTACCAAGGATACATAGCTGGCCTTGTGAGATGACATAATAATGTCTTCTCCAATATATTCCATGTCTATGCGTTGCTCAGAAGACCCTAACCCTTGTCGCAACAAGCGCCACAGTTCTTCTATAATACTGCGCAACGCCACATAGTCTTCATCAAAATTAGACACGATTTCATGGACAAGAGCCATACTTTCAATCCGATGAATACTGTTTTGTAAGGCTTGTTTTACATCTTCGGAAGTACTTCTTCTACTTTGCATGCGCAATAAACCCGCTACAGATTGCAAATTATTTTTCACTCGATGATGCACTTCTTTAATGACAGAATTTTTTACTAGTAACTGTTGATCCCGTTTTCGAAGCTCCGTCTTATCTTGTAACACCAAAATACCACGTTTCCATCTAACTCCAAGAACAACGGGAATCATCACTTGTCGCAAGGCAATATCACCATATAATTCTTCGTCAATCGTACCTAGTCTATCTTCTAAAGCCTTTTTAATACGACCTACTTTCAATGTACTGCTATAGATTGATGTACCCTGTATGCGTCTGTCGATACCAAATATATCCCCTAATTTTTTCGCAGCACGGTTCGCATATAAAATAGTTCCATCCTGTTCAAAGAAAATAATTCCATCTAATACGGAAATCCCATCATATAACTCAGGTTGTTGTAATTGCGGTACTAACATTCCTTGAAACGTGGTCTGTGATACCATGGACATAAATTCATCATAACGATTGGAATACACTTCAGACACAGGATTAGTAAAGGCACAAGCACCAATACATTTGCCTCCATTATCTACAATAGGATAGATATAGGCGTGATAGGTTTCTACTGTAATCCCACTATCTGTTTCTTCTTCCCACTCCAATAGGCCTGCAAAAGGTTTTCCTGTATCTAATATCTGTTGAATCGGATGCTCTAGGGGTATGTCTAATTTCTGTACTGTCCCCGTATGACGACTATCCAACGCTCCACTAAGTAAAAGGTGTCCGTCCTTAGCTTGCACTAAGAGGGACACCCCTTGCTCACTGATAGCTTTACCAAAGCTTAATCGTTCAGAGAACTGCAATAGTAAAGCCTGTTGTGTAGGATATAAATCTGTTTCTTTGTCTAAGCTATCTTTCCAACTAATCATGTTGATTTCCTTTCCACAAATCACTACCCAATGGAATGGACGGTTTTGCATTCAAAGTATAGTTACTGAATTTACCAGCTTGTGCCATATAATAGGCTCGGCAACCAATCATAGCTGCATTATCTGTAGCCAACATAGATCCCGCTGTGAGGTAAGTCAAACCTTCTACTTCACACATGGCTTGTAAATCTCGTTGCAATCCACTGTTTGCCGACACGCCACCAGCTAGGGCGATCTTCGTTTCTCCTAATGTATGAGCCGCTTCTTTCATTTTTTCTACCAATACGTCCGTAATAGCCTTTTGAAAGGAGGCTGCTACATCTTCATGACAGATGGATTCACCTTTTTGTTGTTTTCCATTGATATAGTTAAGCACCGCAGATTTTAAACCACTAAAGCTAAAGTCGAAGTTTCCTTTTTCTAATAAGGATCTTGGAAACTCTATGGCATCCGGATTTCCCACTTTCGCCAACGCATCAATATGTGGCCCTCCTGGGTAAGGATAGCCTAATACGCGAGCGATTTTATCGAAGGCTTCACCTGCCGCATCATCACGTGTTTGTCCTAATACCTGAAAGCTTTCATAATCTGTCACATGAACAATCATAGTGTGCCCCCCAGATACCACTAAGCACAAGAAGGGAGGCTCTAAATCAGGGTGTAACAAGAAATTTGCAAAGATGTGACCTTCCATATGATGAACGCCAATCAAGGGAATATCTTTTGCAAAGGATAGAGCCTTCGCCGCTGACACCCCTACCAGAAGAGCCCCAACTAAACCTGGCCCATAAGTGACACCGATATGGTCCATATCATCTAATGTCACATTCGCATCTGCCAAAGCTTGGTCAATAACTGGCATAATCTGTTCTATATGATGTCGAGACGCCACTTCTGGCACGACACCACCAAACTTTCTATGTATGGGTACT
This sequence comes from Veillonella sp. oral taxon 780 str. F0422, assembly GCF_000221605.1. Classification (NCBI taxonomy): domain Bacteria; kingdom Bacillati; phylum Bacillota; class Negativicutes; order Veillonellales; family Veillonellaceae; genus Veillonella; species Veillonella sp. oral taxon 780. The sequence continues at coordinate 41,339 of NZ_AFUJ01000037.1, forward strand.
TGACTGGAAATTACATTAGAAACGACCGTTCTGCCATCTTGCAACACTGCTGCCGATGTTTCATCACAACTAGTTTCAATAGCTAGTGTGTAGATACTCATGCCAGTTCCTCCATTTCTTTCCTCATAATCAGCCCATCTTCTACTGGATCTGAATAAAATTGTTTACGTACTCCTACCGCTGTAAAGCCAAGTCTACGATACATGGCTTGAGCCGCAATATTGGAGACACGCACTTCTAAAAAAATATGTTTCATACCTTGTTTACGGAGCATTTGCGTTAACTTACGAGTCATTTTAGATCCATAACCTGCACGACGATGTTCAGGATGAATAGCAATATTCGTAATCTGACCTTCATCCAAAACTAGCCAAGATCCTGCATAACCAATAATCTTGCCATCTTCTGCTTCTGCCACAAGGTACAGCTTATCTTCTACTTCTAAATCATCTAATAGAGCTTCCTTTGACCAAGGTGTTGAAAAACAGGCCCTCTCTATTTGGTAGATACCTTCAATATCACTTCGTAAGGCTTCTCGTAATGTGACCATTATCGTTCACCTGCTGCTTCACGGACTACTACCGTAGGTTCCACGTAGGTACCAGTGGCTAGGATGTCTTTGTTTTTCTCATCCCACACCACTTCCGCTTCCGATTTACGAATATAGAATGGCTCAATGGACTGCGCATCAGGAATCGTACCACTCACGAATTGTGGTAATGCCACTTGAATAACATGAGATGCCCGTGGTCGTTGCTTCGATTCATGACCGATAACAAGTCTAATAGGGTCAATACGACCTGCTTCTACACCTATGGCATATTCTTTTTCCAATCGCTTCAGACCATCCCCTACGATGACCACTGGAGTATCTCCAGATAGCTGTACTAGTTTCTCTAACAATTCAGTTACTTGATGTACTTCTATTGTATCTAAAGCAATTATGTCCGCGCCATTCCACTCATACTGACGGCCATAGACCTGTTTCTTTTGTGCATCAATGACAGTGCATACCCGATAGTTAGAATACATAAAACTTTGGGCTAACACATCGGTGGTGAGCACGCCTACTACGGGTACATTCCAAGCATAAGCCAAAGCCTTTGCCGTGCCTAAGCCAATGCGCAAGCCTGTAAAGGAACCAGGCCCAATGGTTACGGCAATGCCGGTAATGTCAGATTTCTTTACTTTCCCCGTTGTCAGCACCACTTCAATATGTGGCACCAATTGCTCAGAATGAGTAAGCCCTGCCTGTACAATGAGTTCGCTTCGTATTTCTTTGTCATTTCCTACCGCTACGCTAGCAATGGCGCTACTCGTTTCAATTCCTAAAATCATAGGTTCTCTCCTATGCATTGTAATGTTTCCTCTGAAAGTAAGTCCGTACGAACTGTAAACTGACGAGATCCATCATCACCGACAGAAATCTCAATCCACACTGTCGTATCTGGTAATTCATCGACAAACTTACTAGCCCATTCAACAATGGACTTCGTTTCCTCTGTATATTCGTAAAAGCCGATGGTTTCCAGTTCCTCTACCAAGTCCAACCGATACAAATCGAAATGGTACAAGTTAGAACCATCTACGTCATAGGTGTTCATCAAGGCGAATGTAGGACTTGTCACTTCTTCTGTAACTCCAAAACCCTTTGCAATCCCTTGGGAAAAATGCGTTTTCCCTGCCCCTAGCGTGCCATCTAGGGCAATACAAATTGGGCTTTCATAGTCTTTCATAAAATTCCCTAGCCTATAACCTAGAGCCAACGTTTCCTCTACGGAGTGTGTTGTATATTGTATGGTATTCATAGTATTCCTTTATCCAAATGATTATATCCTTTAGGTTGCACTTTAATCCATTGTCCATCACGGTCTACTAATACCTGTGCATTGCCTGCTTTAACATGTCCAATGATAGTGAACGTCTCTGTAGGCAAGTGTTCTGCCATCTCAGCTGGAATAGTTCCCACTAGCTGAAAGTCTTCCCCCCCTGTCCACATAGGAAGATAAGGACTCATTTGATGACTTTCACAATAGGCCTGAACCTCTGGATGGATTGGCAACGCACTTTCATCAATGTAAATAATCACCTGCGATGCTTTGGCAATCTCGTTGAGCTCGCTGGACAAGCCATCACTGATATCGTTCATAGACGTGGCACCTAAGTCTCTTGCTATTATACCACATTCTATATGAGGAATGGGCCGTTGATGGACAGACCTACTCACCGGATAGTCCTCGCAGCCCTCTAACAAACTATGAAGACCCACATAAGATAAACCCAGATAATTCGTGATGAACACTGCATCACCATCTTGAGCTCCACTGCGTAGGACAGATTGATTTGTTGGAACGTCTCCAAACACTGTGGCAGAAATCACAAAAGGTCCTTCCGTTGATACTGTGTCTCCACCGATGATATTGACTTTATACTCCGCACATATGTCATGCAATCCTTGATACACTTCTTCTACATAGGACGTATGTCGCCCCTTAGGCACTGCAATAGACACCACCATATGCCGTGGGGTGCCACCCATCGCTGCTATGTCGCTAATGTTTGCTGCCCCCAATCGATACCCTACATCAAAAGGGGCGGTGGTGCTTTCACTAAAGTGGATGCCTTCTACCATCATGTCTGTACTAACCAGTTGATCCACATCGCAAGGCGTATCATAAACAGCGCAGTCATCACCAACACCGACCTTTACGTACGTAGGATTGTAGATACTGTGTTGGGTTAATTTGTCGATGAGAGCAAATTCGTCAAGCGACGATACCCTACCCTCAGGTACAGTAGTACTATTTTCCATGTGACAGCGCATGTCCTCCACAGTTTCACTCTCCGAAGTAGCATCATAATCTGATATAGTATCCCTGCTGATAGTATGCCCATTGTCATTATATTGTATGCTTTCTTCCTGTATATTCCCGTTAGTACTATAAATATGCATACAACGATTCGATAACAAATGGCTTTCGTCTAACAACAAATTCTGCAAGAAACGCTCTAAATATTCCGTTGTTCTATACACTCCTAGTTTCAAATTTTGATAATTGGCTCGTACTAAGGCATTTCTAAAGTACCACGCATAGTTGGCGAACATATCATTCGTCACTGTAAAGCCTAGGGTGCGGAGATATTTAATAAAAAATACAGCGGTCGTTCTCGTATTTCCTTCACCAAATACATGAATCTGCCACAATCTGGCAACAAAAATAGCCAAATGACGAATCGTCTCTGACATATCCAAATTGGCATAGGAAAAATTTTTTTCTTGCTCTATGTCATAGCGTAAGATTGCCCCTAGTTCAGACACGCTACCATAGGTCACCGTATCACCATCGAGAATCCATTCCTTTTTTGTGATATTGTAATCTCGTATACTGCCCGCATGAGCATAGATATCTGTAAACAATTGTCTATGAATCGATAGGTACTCATTCGGCGTAAAACTGAAAGCTTTCTCTAAGAGCAACTCCGACATACGAAGTGATACTATATCCGCTTCTGCTGTTCTATCTTCTTGATTCGGATAGGATTCATAATAATTTTCCAACAATGTATGAAGAACCTGTAGGGACATCTGCCCTTCAATATTCTTCTTTGCTAAGTCTACTAAATAGGCAGACGGCGTCAACCCATCGACAGCTTGTAAACCAATAGCTGTCTTCCAGGCTTGAGCTTTTTCATATTGACTAGCTTCACCTTGACGGATATATTCCTCAAAAGGATCCTTATGCATGGTACCACCTCGTTTCATTGTGTAATAACAAACTAACGTATCTATGCCGTTACGGATAATAACGATATACTATTGCAATTGAACTATAAGATCTGTATATCACTTTTCTATACACGTTGTTCTTATTGTACCATACTAGGGACCAAAGGATAATAAAAATAAAAGGAACCCCTATAAGGATTCCCTTTTACTATGTTTCCGTAGATTTGTATATCCCTACCGCGTCATCTCCACTAGCTGTTTCACATAGTCATTACTCGGATGATTCTTTACTTCCTCCGTTGTTCCATATTGTTGTATCTTACCTTCGTGCATGACAAGGATATGTGTGCCTAGCTTGAAAGCTTCGTGCATGTCATGGGTGATAAACACAATAGTACAGTCCGTTTGCTTATGAATATGTTTCAAGTCTTCTTGTAGTTGATACCTTGTAATAGAGTCCACTGCTCCAAATGGTTCATCCATGAGCAATATCTTCGGCGAGTTCGCATAGGCTCTGGCGATGCCAACCCGTTGTTGTTGACCTCCAGATAATTCCTTAGGATACTTTTCCTTACTATCTAGTGGTAAGCCCACTAATGAAAGCATGCGTTCTACAATAGCATCTACCTCTTCTTTCGGTGCACCCTCTAGTCTAGGCACATACCCAATATTTTCTGCTACCGTCATATGGGGGAACAGTCCATCCCCTTGAATAGCATAGCCAATCTTTCTCCGCAAAGAAATAATATCCTGATCAATGACACGAGTTCCAAAAATAGTAATATCTCCCTCGTCGGGTACTATCAATCCATTAATCATTTTTAACAGCGTCGTCTTCCCTGACCCAGACGTACCTACAATGCAAAGAAAGTCCCCTTCGTTGATGGTCAAGTTACAATGTCTCACCACCCATTTCCCTTGATAGGACTTTCCAATATTTTTATATTCTATAATTTGATTCATCTATTTCACCACCAATCCTTTAGATTGCAAAAATTCCTTTGCCACTTGTTTCGGGTCTTCCTTATCAATTTCTACCCTTTTATTCAGCTGTGCCATAGTACTTTCATCTAAGATACCGTCCAAACGATGTAATACCTTTTCTAGCTCAGGATGTTTCTGTAACGTTTCCTCACGTACAACCATGCCTGCCATGTAACTTGGGTAAAAATTTCGATCGTCCTCTAATACTACAACCCGTGGATCAGACAGCTGACCATCTGTAGTAAACACCGTCATCGCATCAATTTTCTTATCAAACAAGGCTTGATATTTTAAGCCATTGTCCATATCTACTACCTTTTTGAAGTGATAGTTATAAGCATTAGCTAAGGCTTTATAGCCATCTTCTCGTTCAAAGAAATCATATTCCGCTCCAAATGTTAACTGTCCAGCATATTTCGCCAAATCAGTAAACGTTTTAATGCCATATTCCTTCGCTAGATCTGCTCGAATGCCAATACTATAGGTATCGTTAAAACCAAACATGCCCTTCCACAAAAAATGATACTTGTCCTTGTACTCTGCACTCAACATAGGAAACTTGTCATTCTTGTAGTCTTCCTTATGTTTCAACACGATTTGCCAAGATGTCCCTGTATACTCCGGATACATATCAAAATCGCCTCGCACCATGCCAGGATGAATATTAGATGTGCCGCCACCTACACCATGGGTGTACTTAACCTTCAAGTCAGTATCTGCCTCAATGAGAGTACCCACGATTTCCGCCAAAATGTATCCTTCCGATACAGGTTTTGATGCAATGTGAATGGTATCGTTTTTACTATACTGTTGCATTCCCAGGACACCAAAAATAATCACTAAGATAGCTCCCAATGCATAGCCTATTTTTTATTCACTACCGTATGCATTTTGTGCTGTTCTACTAGTTTACCAATGAAGCCTAGTATGCCGTCTATGACCAAAGCTAAGAGAGCAATTAAAATACCGCCAATCCAAATCAATATTTCATTGTTAGTAGTTATACCACGGTAAATAGCAACGCCTAGCCCTCCTGCCCCTACAAAGGAGGCAATCCCTGCTAAGGCAATGGTCATAGTCACCATGTTCATGATAGCTCCGAAGATAACAGGAAATGCTAGCGGTAACTGTATTTTCCATAAAATTTGCCTATCTGTACTACCCATAGCACGGCTAGCCTCAATAATCTTTGGATCAATAGTGGTAATCCCTACATAGGTACTACGCACGATAGGTAACAACGCATAGATGGTAAGAGCAATAATAGCCGTCGTATTTCCCACACCAGTAAAAGAAATCAAAAAGCCCAACAAAGCAATTGAGGGTATAGTGTAAGCAATATTCACTACGGATATAACAGAATTAGCCAGTTTTTGTTTCCGTGCGATGAATACTCCTATAGCCAAACCCAAAATCGTGGCAATGATGACTGCTGTAAAAGTAATGCCTATATGCTCTAGCAATAAATGCATATAAAATGGCCAGTTCTTCCCTAACTCTTCTAATAAATTTTGTATCATTAAATCCTCCCTTTTTACAATATGTTTGTAGATCTTTTTTTCATACTAAATTACCATGAATTTAAGGTATAAAAATGTTGGAGGCTCTTTATTAAGAGTCCCCCAACATAGTACTTAATCTTTTACGATTTTATCTTTCATTTGTTTCAATGGGCGCGTTAAATCAATATTACCATAAGTCGGCAAGGTCACTCCTTTTACCTTTACATATACCTTATGTACACCATCAAATTCCACTGCTGTATTAACGATGGATGCAATGCGAAGTGTGGCTGTTAAACCTGTAGCATCCTGTAAAAAGTCATCATTCAAAACCACTGTAACTGTATCATCATGTTTTGATGTTTCTACTACTTTTGTGCCTTTTGCAAAGACTGGATATTCTGCACGACCATCTTGCTCAATCATCAAATTTATGGCATCTTTTACCGTTTTACGCTCTTTATCAATCGTAAGCGGTTGTGGCATTACGCCTTTCCCATCTTGTCGCGGTACATAGACCACAATTTTTGTCATCTTATCCATCGCTTTTTTATCTTCTGATGTAGTCGATTGAACGGTTGTTTGTTTTCCTAGATCTAGTTTCAAATCTTGAGAATTACAACCTGCCAGAGCAATGACACAAACGCTCATCATAGCCACTAAGCCATAGCGTAATGATTGTTTCATGAATTAACCTCCAAAATAGATTTCCAACCCTTTTGCTAATTCATTAGCAAATTGTTGTCGTGTAGATGATTCTTTTAAATGACCTTCCTCCTTAGGATTTGAAATAAATCCTAACTCTACCAATATAGATGGCATAAAGGAGTGTCGTAATACATACAGATTTCCTGGTTGAATACCACGATCACCATTAAATCCACTATGATCAGCAATCTGACCTTGTACGGAAGAAGCTAGTTTTTTCGACTGCTCAGATCCGTCAAAATAGTAGGTAGCAATCCCACCTACATTAGGATTGGAAAAAGAATTAATATGGATACTGATAAATGCATCAGCTTGATTAGCATTTGCCACATTCACACGAGCTTGTAATTCATCAACACCACTCGCATGTGGACCATACACATCTACATCTGTAGTACGAGTCAAGATAACTTTAGCACCTTTCGCTTCCAGTATAGATTTTAAATATTCTGATATAGGCAAGGTCACTTGCTTCTCTTGCAATCCGGTTGGTCCAATAGCACCTGGATCACTACCACCATGTCCAGGGTCCAACACAATAATCTTACCCTTGATGCCACCAGATGTACGATAACTTACTGATTGTGGCACTGGTTTTTCTGGGATTGTTGGTAAGACAATTGGTTTTTTAGGTCCTTCCTTGGATTCTGTTTTTGCCGGTGAGTTTGCCTTAGGTTTCTCCACCTTAGCCACTGGTTTTGGTGTTTCCTTAGGTACAACAGGTTTTACCTCTGCAGATGCAGTAGCTACCACTGGTTTAGCAGCTACAGCAGATTTAGCCTCCACTACAGGCTTTTTCCCATAGTAGTTTTCTCGTGGAGCCACCCCTTTTTTCTGAATATCCACCACCATACGGTATGGCTTATTATTCACAGTGTCTTTTTTTAATGTAAATACTTTTAAATCTTCTACATCAATAGCTTTTGGTGTTTCAATTTTTACTAGCGTATCTTGTCCTTGTTGTGAAAGTGTAGCACTTTTAGCAATACCATCATCCATCACAATTGATGTAGGTGCTCCTGCTAGAGTAGCATTTTTTAGCACTAATGTTGTCGATGTACCACTAGCACTGATAGAAGCCGTAGCATGAACAGGACTTGATAAACTAAAGACCATTCTCACAAAAGGAATTGGCGCATCATTTCTTGTCACCCAATGAAGATCTGTCACATTCGCAGCCTTCGTGACACCAAACAGAACTGGTAACACCAATACTAACATACCCAATAGGGCAAATAACTTACGCAAATATCTCACTCCAATCTGTATTGCACTGGATAGTTTTCTTTAGACAGTATCCTTATTATACCATACTTGTGAGCTATATACATGAAAAAGTAATGAAAGTTATTCTTTTTACAATTTTATCTAAAATCCAGAACTAGTATTTGCTTGTGTATTTCTAGAAAAGATACACTGTCTTGAGTATTTCGTACAGTAGATAAAGATAAAAAGAAACATAGGTAGGCTTTATGTATCCATCAAAACTGACTATACTACATGCCTACTTATGTTTCTTACTTTTATATATACATGTTATGTAGAGCTTTCCACTCGATCATTCATAATCTACTTGTAGGCCTCTAATGGTAAGAACCCACAAATATCTTATAAACTTATTATTTTAGGCGACTAAGCTGTTTGTTTGCCATTACGATTCATAATGTAGTACAATACAGCACCTACTACTAAGCCACCAAGTCCCCAGAATACTTTTTCCAAGGAAGATTGAGTTAACAACCAGATACTAACTACAACCGCTAATACTGGAATCACTGGACCAAATGGTACACGGAATGTTCTAGCCATATCTGGGCGTTTGCTTCTGAATACAAGTACTGCTAAGCAAGTAGGCAAGTATTGAGCAAAACGAGATACTACGGAAATAGCTGCTAATTTTTCAAAACTACCAGTCCAAGATAATACAACTGCAAATACTACAGTGACAATAATAGCTACATAAGGAGCATCTTTTTTATTACGTTTGGATACTACTTTAGGAATCAGTCCATCATCCGCCATAGCTACCCCAGAACGTGGTGCCAAGAAGGAAGATGCTACGTTAATACCACCGATAGAAATCAGTGTACCTGCTGTAACAATTGCTTTCGCCAAAGGTCCCATGAACACAAAGGCTGCATCGGCTACAGGAGTTTTAGATGTAACAAGGGAATCACCCATGATACCAATACAAATCGCTTGAATTAAGATATATACAATAGATACCAGTGTTAATACAAGAATAATTGCTTTTGGCACATTGCGTTCAGGGTTTTCCATATCTTCCGCTGCTACCGCAATAGATTCAAAACCTGTGAAAGCGTAGAAAATAATTAAAGCTGCCGCTCCAAAGCTTGCTTGCGTCATATCTGGCACAGATTGCATTGGTTGGAAGTTAACACCTTTCACATAG